>DASSFK010000184.1:0-5891 GCA_035694565.1 Sphingomicrobium sp. | reverse complement strand
CTTCCGCCAGCCGGACATCGCGCTCCGTAACCCCGCCTGCGTCGTGGCTCGTCAGCCTGAAGTCGACGCGGTTCCATACGCTTGTGAACTCGGGATGATGGTCGACCTTGTCCGAATGAAGCGCAACGCGGGTCAGGAAGCCGAACGCTTCGCTGAAATCCTTGAACCTGAAGGTGCGGACGATCGCCTTGCCGCCGTCCTCGAGGTCCCAGCCATCGGGCACATCCATGATTTTTCTCCTGTCTCAAGAGACCTATCCGCGATCCAGCGGAACGCCACTCCCGAATAGACCTTCTTCAGCCGACTTTGGCGCTTTTCCGCCCTGCCCCGAGCGTCAGCATTCAGAACGGTCACGCTCGCCGCACGACTTGAATTGCAGCGGCCGCAGGAGCAGTTGGGCCCCGAAGGAGATTTCAATGGCAACGAAGGTCGCCGAGAAGGGTCCGCTGGGCCTCGAAAACCCGATGGGGACCGACGGCTTCGAGTTCGTCGAATATACCGCGCCCGACATCGAGCTTCTGCGCTCGCTCTTCACCAAGATGGGCTTTCCCGAGGTCGCTCGGCACAAGAGCAAGGATGTGACCCTCCACAAGCAGGGCGACTGCAATTTCATCATCAACGCCGAGCCGGGCAGCTACGCCGAGCAATACGCCAAAGACCATGGACCAAGCGCCTGCGCCATGGCCTTTCGCTTCAAGGATGCGCGGGCCGCTCACGAGCGCGCGCTCCGCCTGGGCGCGAGCGATGTCGAAGTGAAGGTCGGCGACGGCGAACTCGACATCCCGGCGATCGAGGGCATCGGTGGATCGCGCCTGTTCTTCGTCGACCGCTACGGCGAGCATGGCTCGATCTACGACGTCGACTTCGACTTCCATCCCGACTGGAAGCAACGGATGGCCGAGGCGGATTCGAAGCTCACCTACATCGACCACCTCACGCACAACGTGAACCGCGGCAACATGGCGACCTGGGCCGACTTCTATGAGCGGCTCTTCAACTTCCGCGAGATTCGCTACTTCGACATTGAGGGGAAGGTCACCGGCCTCTTTTCAAAGGCGATGACGTCGCCCTGCGGCAAGATCCGGATCCCGCTCAACGAGAGCCAGGACGATAAGAGCCAGATCGAGGAATTCCTCCGCGAGTATAAGGGCGAGGGTATCCAGCACATCGCCCTCGGCACCTCCGACATCTACCAAAGCGTCGACGTCATCCGCGAGCGCGGAATTCCGTTCCAGGACACGCCCGATACCTATTACGAACTGCTCCCCGAACGCATCAAAGGCCATAACGAGAACCTCGCCGAGCTCGAGAAACGCCGCATCCTCATGGACGGCGCGCCGACCGAGGGGCAGGGCCTGCTCCTGCAGATCTTCACCCAGAACGTGATCGGCCCGATCTTCTTCGAGATCATCCAGCGCAAGGGCAACGAAGGCTTCGGCGAGGGCAACTTCAAGGCCCTGTTCGAAAGCATCGAGCTCGACCAGATGCGTCGCGGAGTGATCTGATCCGAATGACAGACGCTTTCATTTGCGATGCCATCCGCACGCCGATCGGGCGCTATGCGGGGGCGCTCTCGTCCGTCCGCGCCGACGATCTCGCAGCGATCCCGATCAAGGCGCTCATTGACCGCAACCCCAACGTCGATTGGGCCGAGCTCGACGACGTGATCTACGGTTGCGCCAACCAGGCGGGCGAGGACAATCGCAATCTTGCGCGCATGGCGGGCCTCCTGGCGGGCCTTCCCGACAGCTCGGGCGGAGTGACCCTCAACCGTTTGTGCGGCTCGGGTCTCGATGCAGTGGCGATGGCGGCGCGGGCAATCCGCGGCGGCGAATCCGATCTCGTCATCGCCGGCGGCTCCGAAAGCATGAGCCGCGCTCCCTTCGTGATGGCGAAAGCGACCAGCGCCTTCGACCGCAACGCCGAGATGTACGACACCACCATCGGCTGGCGTTTCGTCAATCCGAAGATGAAGGCCGTCTACGGCGACGACACCATGCCGAGCACCGGCGAGAACGTTGCTCGCGATTTCCAGATCAGCCGCGAGGACCAGGACGCCTTCGCGCTTCGCAGCCAGGAAAAGGCCGCCGCGGCGCAAGCCAGCGGACGCTTCGCCGCCGAGATCGTCGGCGTCGAGATCCCGCAGCGGAAGGGTGATCCCGTCGTCGTCGATCGAGACGAGCATCCGCGCGCGACCACGCTCGAAGCACTCGCCAGACTGAAGCCGATCGTTCGCCCCGACGGCACCGTCACGGCGGGCAATGCGTCGGGCGTCAACGATGGTGCTGCGGCCCTGATCATCGCGTCG
Organism: Sphingomicrobium sp.; assembly: GCA_035694565.1. Lineage (GTDB taxonomy): Bacteria > Pseudomonadota > Alphaproteobacteria > Sphingomonadales > Sphingomonadaceae > Sphingomicrobium. The sequence continues at coordinate 3,583 of DASSFK010000184.1, read as the reverse complement.
GAAGACGCGGCCAGGCGCAACGGCCTGACGCCTCGCGCTCGCATCCTCGGCGCAGCCGTCGCCGGCGTGCCGCCTCGAATCATGGGGATCGGCCCGGCGCCAGCGTCCGAGAAACTGACGAGGCGTCTCGGCATCAAACTCGCCGACTTCGAGATCATCGAGCTCAACGAAGCCTTCGCGGCTCAGGGGCTCGCCGTGCTGCGCCAACTCGGCATCGCCGATGACGACTCGCGCGTGAACCCGAACGGAGGAGCCATCGCTCTTGGCCATCCGCTCGGCATGTCCGGCGCCCGCCTCGCGTTGACCGCAACCGAGGAGCTCCAGCGGAACGGCGGAAAACTCGGCCTCGCGACCATGTGTATCGGCGTCGGCCAAGGCATCGCTCTCGCACTCGAACGGGTGTAAGACCTTGTCATGAGCGATGTCGCTGTGCTGGACGAGGCGGCGGTCATGGCCGTTCTCGATCATGTGATGGACCCGGAGATTCCGGTCGTCTCGATCACCGACCTCGGCATCGTGCGCGGCTTCGCTTCCAACCCTCCGCGGGTCCGGATCACGCCGACCTACACCGGCTGCCCGGCGACCATCGTGATCGAGCATTCCGTTCGTGAAGCGCTCGACGCGGCCGGCTTCGAGCAAGTTCACGTGGAGCGCGTGCTCTTTCCGCCCTGGACGACGGCCTGGATCAGCGAGCGAGGTCGCGAGCGCCTGAGAACCTACGGCATCGACCCACCGCATCCGGAAGCCCTGGCGCGATGCCCGCTGTGCGGATCAACCGACACGCACGAAGTCAGCCGCTTCGGCTCGACTCCGTGCAAGGCTCAGTGGCGCTGCAATTCCTGCCTTGAGCCGTTCGACCGCTTCAAGTGTCATTAGCGAGCAGCGCAAGGAGCGCGAACGTCGCAAGCCAGTGCTCGCCCATATAATCACCGGCGACATGCGCCATCGCCGCCTCGAGGTGTGCCTCGGCGGTGTCGTATGCGAGCTGTGCTTCCTCGGCCGGAAGCAGCGGAGCGAGGCTCGTCCAGCACCAGGCCCGACTGAGGTTGAGCCCGTCGAGATGGGCGATCTTCCCGTCGCTCCGATCGCTGACGATAGCCGGCATGAACAAGGTCGCAGGCTCGCCAAGATCCAGCTTCGGGAGGAAGCCGCCGAACCAGGAAACGAACTCGGGCTCGGTCAGTACGCGTGCCATGCAGAAAGCCTCGATCAACGCCGGCGACAGGAACTCGTCGCCGCTGGGCTCCCAGGCCTGACAATCGCGATCGTTTTCGAACCAGTGCTTCGTCCGCTCGCAGATTGTCGCCGCGAGATCCTCGTCGAACTGCTCCGCCCATTCGAGCGAAAGGACCAAAGCGAAGGCGGTGCTGAAGTGGGTGCCGACCCGGATCGGGTAGGTCAGCGCCGGGAGATGGTCGCTCAAGCGGTGGGCGAAAGCTCGGGCGAGCGGTTCCAGTTCGGACGCCCAGCTTTCTAGATGCCGGGTCGCTTCCAGGTGAAGCTGCAGAAGCCAGGCCCAGCCGTAGGGTCGCTCGAATCCTCGGCTGAGCGGCCTATTCAAATATGCGAGTTCCGCCGAGACCTTGTCGGCGGTGAAGCTCTGGTCGGCGAGCTTCTCGATCGCCCGAGCTTCGTCCGTGTCGGGGAACAGCCGGCGAAGCGTCAGCAGCGTCCACCAGCCGTGTACGCAGCTGTGCCAGTCGAAGCTTCCGAAGAAGATCGGGTGCAAGACATGCGGCGGAAGGGCATCCTCGTCCGACCCCGACACATGGTCGAGCTTGTGCGGATATTCCTGCCGCACGTGACCGAGCGCGATCCTGGCGAAGCGCGCGGCAGTATCCGAATCGAGATTGAACCGGCTCATCGGAAGGCCGCGAAATACAGGATAAGGATGTTCACTGCGAGCAAAGGCAGCGCTGTCGCGACTTGCGCTTTGACGACGCCATACTGGTCCTTCAGTTCCAGCAGAGCGGCAGGCACGAGATTGAAGTTTGCGGCCATCGGGGTCATCAACGTTCCGCAGAAACCCGCGAGCATGCCAACGGCTCCAACCACCGCGGGATCGGCTCCATACGCCTGAATGAGCAGCGGCACTCCGATCGCCGCGGCCATGACCGGAAACGCCGCGAAGGCGTTGCCCATGATCATGGTGAACAGCACCATCCCGACCGCGAAGACGAGGACGGTCGCGAAGATGTTGCCTTTCGGAATGACCATTCCAGTGAGGTCGCCGATGATCGTTCCGACGCCCGCAGCCGCGAACAGGACGCCGAGCGCGGCGAGCATTTGCGGAAGCACGGCCGCCCAGCCGATGGCGTCGATCAGGCGGCGGCCTTCCTGGAGCGGCGCGACGGCCGGCGGACGAAGCCAGAGGTGGATGGTGAAGAGCGCGAGCACGGCCCCGAGGCACAGGAAGACGTATGTCTCGCGCTTGGCCTCGATCCAGCCGAGGCTTCCGGCTGGCGTGTAATTGTAGACGAGCGTTCCGATCAGCGCGGTCGCCGGGATGATCAGCGCCGGCAGGAACAGCCGGTTGCCGAGCCTCACGGAAAAGCCCGCGCGCTCCTCGTCGCTGGTGGTCGGCGGATGGCTCCGGCCGAGGAAGCCGAAGCCGGCAAGGCCGGCTAGGCCCAGGACCAGCAGGCCATTGCCGAAGTCGCCGATACAATTCCCGGCGAGCAGGCTTAGCGCCATCAGTCCCCAGAAGGCGGCATTGCCGAAGCGCTTCGGGTTGGAGCGGTCCACAGCGCTCAGGATCGCAAAGGCCGCGAACATCGCTCCCGCGAGCGCGTAGAGCCAGTGCAGCGTGATCATTTGCGCTGCCGCCCGAGCTTGCGGTCGAGCATCATCAGCCGCGCACCGTGAATCAGGAATGCCGCGATGGCGCTGGGGATCGCCCAAAGCGCGAGATGCAGTGGCGAGAGCTGATATCCATAGGTCGCGAGCGTCTGCTGAATGAGGACGATCGAGCCGATGGCGATGAAAATGTCCTCGCCGAAGAACAGGCCGACATTGTCGGTCGCGGCCGAATAAGCTTTCACTTTCTCCGCCGTCTCTTCGTCGACCTCTCCGTGCTGCTCTTCCGCCGCCGCGAGCGCCATCGGCACGACGAGCGGGCGAACGGTCTGCGGATGGCCCGCTATCGTCGTCAGGCCAAGAGCCGCCGTCCCTTGGCGCACGAGCAAATAGAGCAGCAGCAATCGCCCGACCGTCGCGGCCTTGATGCTTCGGATCACTCGCGCCGACTGCTGTTGAAGACCGTATCGCTCCAGCAGGCCGATCACCGGCAGCACGATCCACACGATCGCGATGATTCGGTTGTCGTTGAACGCCTTCCCGAAGGTCGAGATAACCTTCACCACATCCATTCCGCCAAGCAGCCCGGTGACGATCGCCGACCCGGTCACCACCAGCATCGGGTTCATTCGAAGGGCGAAGCCCAGGACGACCAGCAGGATGCCGAGCAGCGGCCAGTAGCTCATTCACCCGCTCCAAACCCGCCGCCGCCCGGAGTCTCGATGACGAAGCGGTCGCCGATCTCCATCTCCGCCGCGTCCGTCGCGGTCAATTCGTCGACGCCGCC
>DASSFK010000183.1:0-2745 GCA_035694565.1 Sphingomicrobium sp. | reverse complement strand
TTCTGGCCGGGAACAGCAACACGCCGCTGGCCCGCTCCATTGCCGACTATCTCGAGATCCCGTTGACCGAAGCGAGCGTCCGCCGCTTCGCCGACGAGGAGATCTTCGTCGAGATCCACGAGAACGTTCGCGGCGAGGACGTCTTCGTCCTTCAGTCGACGAGCTACCCGGCGAACGACAATTTGATGGAGCTCCTGATCTGCATCGACGCGCTTCGCAGGGCGTCGGCCAAGCGGATCACCGCGGTCGTCCCCTATTTCGGCTACGCGAGGCAGGACCGCAAACCCGGCCCTCGCACCCCGATCTCGGCCAAGCTGGTGGCGAACCTGATCACGACCGCAGGCGCCAATCGCGTCCTTTCGGTCGACCTTCACGCCGGACAGATCCAGGGCTTCTTCGACATCCCAACCGACAATCTCTTCGCTGCGCCGGTGATCGCGGCGGACATCCAGGCGCGGCTGTCGAACAAGAATCTGATGATCGTTTCGCCGGACGTCGGCGGCGTGGTCCGGGCGCGGGGCCTTGCGAAGCGCCTCGATAACGCCCCGCTGGCCATCGTCGACAAGCGCCGCGAGCGCGCCGGCGAATCCGAGGTGATGAACATCATCGGCGATGTCGAAGGACGCAGCTGCGTCCTCGTCGACGACATCGTCGATAGCGCCGGAACGCTCTGCAATGCCGCCGCCGCCCTCCGCCAGCAGGGCGCGGAAGAGGTCTTCGCCTACTGCACGCATGGAGTGCTGTCAGGCGGAGCCGCTGCCCGTGTCTCGGCCTCGGAACTCAAGGAGCTCGTCGTCACGGACTCCATCTACAGCGGCGAGCCCGACGGCGACGGCGACAAGATTCGCCGACTGACCATCGCTCCGCTCCTCGCCGAAGCCGTTCGCCGGATCGCCGACGAAAGTTCCGTCTCCAGCCTGTTCGACTAATCGTGCAGCTGGACGTCGTCCTCAAACGATTCGAGCAGCCTGACGAAATCCGCGAATTCGAGCTCGGCAGGTTCGAGCTGGTCACGCTCGGTGGAATGACCATCGGTCGGGCGACCTATCAACCTGGCTGGAAATGGTCCGCGCACGTCGGCGCCGCGGCGGGGGCGGCCACCTGTCATGTCGAGCACGTCGGATTGGTCCTCGCCGGCCGCGCGACCGCAGCAATGGACAATGGCGAGGTCATCGAAATGCGCGCAGGCGACATCTTCTACATCCCGCCGGGCCACGACAGCTGGGTCGTAGGCGATGAGCCTTATGTCTCCCTCCACTTCATGGGCGCCGAGGATTACGCCGCCCACGACTGAGCCTTTTTGAGAGAGAGGCGTTTAGGAGCCATGCCAAAAGTCCTGATCACCGGAGCCAATCGCGGGCTCGGGCTCGAATTCGTCCGCCAGTACAAGGATGCAGGGTGGGACGTCGTCGCCACCGCCAGGGAATCCAGCCCCGAACTGGACGGTCTGGACGTTCGGGTGGAACGGCTCGAGCTGAGCGACCTCGGTGCGGTCGCCGATTTCGGAAAGCGGTTCGATCGCCTCGACTTGCTGATCGCCAATGCCGGCACGTACGGGCCTCGCGAGGTTCGCGACGCGGAAGCGGGGAGAGGCTGGGCGGACACGTTCGTCGTCAACACGATCGCGCCTTTCCTGCTCGCCGAATCGGTCCTGCCGTCGGTCGAGGCTGCGCATGGAAAGCTGATCGCAATCAGCACGAAGATGGGAAGCATCGAAGACAACAACTCCGGAGGTTTCATCGCCTATCGATCTTCCAAGTCTGCGCTCAACTCGGCCTGGAGAAGTCTCGCGGTCGACAACCCCGGCGTCACCTGCGCCGTTCTTCATCCCGGCTGGGTGCAGACGCGGATGGGCGGAGCGTCGGCCCCGCTCGATCCCCAGCAAAGCATCGCCGGGATGCGCCAGGTCATCGAAGGGCTTGGCCGCGAGCAGTCCGGCGGCTTCTTCGCCTATGATGGAACAATTGTTCCCTGGTGAGCCAAACGTGATAGCCTCGAAGGATGAGCATGACGCTCATCCTCTGGAAGGCACCGGTCGTCAGCGAGCCTGACGACGCGAAGGAGCTGCTGACCCCCTGGTACGTCAACGGCGACGAATCGGCGTTTGAAGCCTGCGCGGAACTGACGATCCTCCGCGATCAGCTCATCCGGAGCTATCCGCTCGAACCCGCCGCCGATCCGGCCAACCCGTGGGCCGATGGACCGGAGGGCAGCGACCGCCTGCTCACGCTGAGCCTTCGATGGGGCGTCGAGAGTCCCATTCTCGCCGATGTCGTCGCCTTGGCGCGAATGCATCAGCTGGTTCTCTACGACCCTCAAGGTCCCGACATCTTCCTCCACACGGATCCGCTCGAGGAACTGACGGCGGTCCCGCCACCAACGCCTTTCGAATGGTTCAAGGCCGTGGCGATCCCGGCGGCACTGATCGCCCTGGCCCTCATCGCCTGGCAGATCCCGATCGGCTGGGTGCGCTGGCCTGTGGTGGTTTTCGTCGGCTTCTTTGCAGCGGCAGGCCTGTTTGTCCTCGGCCTCCTGATTGCGCACAAGATCGGCCTCATCAAGGTCGACCAGCAGCCTTAGCTTGCCTTAAGCGCCTGCCGCATTTATAGGCCCGCGCTTTCCAGATCATTGGAAAACCAATGGCCCGGCCGAAAGGGCTGCCGTGGCGGTTGGATCTTGTCGCGTCCTCGTAGGCGCAAAGGAGACGAAATGCCCAAGCTGAAGACCAAGAGCGGCGTGAAAAAG
>DASSFK010000182.1:0-14505 GCA_035694565.1 Sphingomicrobium sp. | reverse complement strand
CGCCGACCGGCTCGGCCGGGTGAAGAGCATCGCCGCCATGGCCGCGCTCTGGAGCGTCGCGACCCTGCTCTGCGGCGCGGCCCAGAATTACCCGCAGATGCTTGCCGCGCGAGTCCTCGTCGGAGTCGGCGAAGCCGCCTATGGAAGCGTCGGAATCGCCGTCATCATCAGCGTCTTCCCAAAGCATCTTCGCGCTACCCTGACGGCCGCCTTCATGGCCGGCGGACTTGCCGGTCAGGTTCTGGGTGTCGCCGTCGGAGGCGCGGTTGCCGCTACTCAGGGCTGGCGCGCAGCTTTCCTGGCAATCGGTCTCGCCGGGCTTGTGCTGGCGATCGTCTATCCATTGGTCGTGCGCGAATCAAAGCTGTCGAGCGAGGACGGGTCGGAACGCGGTCCGTTCACGTGGACCAGCCTCCGGCTCCTGTTCGCTGGCCGCGGCCTCAGGTGCGCCTATGTCGGAAGCGGCCTGCAATTGTTCGTCGCGGGTGCGCTCCCGGCCTGGCTGCCGACCTATTTCGTTCGCTACTACGCTTTGCCGTTGAAGGATGCGGCGTCGCTCGCCGCGATCTTCCTGGCCATCGGCGGCGTTGGAATGATCGTCTGCGGAATGATCAGTGACCGGCTGGTGAGCGGACCGGCGCGCCGCGCATTGCTGGCGACCTTCTACTGCCTGGCCTGCGCCGTCTTCGTGACCGGCGCCTTCAGCGTCGGTCCGGGACCGGCTCAGCTCGCCCTGCTCGGTGGAGCCATGTTCCTCGCCGGATCGACTGCCGGTCCGTCGGGAGCGATGGTCGCCAACATGACGCCCGCCGCGCTGCACGGGACGGCATTCGCGGTCCTGACGCTGGCGAACAATGCATTCGGGCTGGCGCCGGGTCCGATCGTGACAGGATGGCTCGCCGACCGCCTTGGACTGCTTGGCGCAATGCAGTGGCTGCCGGTCGCAAGCATGTGCGCGGCTATCGTGTTCGTCGCGGCCGCGCGCCAATCGCAACCCCTGCTGGAAACCGCCAGGGCCGGGTAGCAATGCCGAACTGGAAAACCTTCGCGGCGCTGAAGGGCGTCGGCCCGGGACTCTTCGCGTCCGCTCTGATCGCGGGAGCGGCGGGGCTTGCGGCGACCTGGACGAACCGGCCGATCATGCTGTTCGCGCTCCTGCTCGGGATCGCGTTCAACTTCCTCGGCAAGATCGAGCGGTTGGACGCCGGAATCTCGTTCACTGCGAAATTCGTGCTTCGCCTCGGCGTTGCTCTGCTCGGCCTGAAGATCACTCTTGGCGACGTCGTTTCGCTTGGCTGGGGCCCATTGCTGCTGGTGGTCGCCGCGACCACTTTGACCATTGTCTCGGCAACCGCACTGGCACGGCTGATGGGCTTCGATCCGCGCTTCGGAGTCCTTTCGGGCGGAGCGACCGCCATCTGCGGCGCGTCCGCGGCGATGGCGCTTTCCGCGGCAATGCCCAGCCATCCGATGAAGGAACGAGCGACCCTCTATACCGTCGTCGGCGTGTCGACTCTGTCGACGGCGGCAATGCTCCTCTATCCCGTGATCGCTCGGCTGCTGGGTCTCGACAATGAGCATTCCGGAATCTTCATCGGCGCCGCGATCCACGACGTCGCTCAAGTCGTTGGTGCGGGCTATGCGATCTCGCCCGAGGCAGGCGACACTGCGACGATCGTCAAGCTGGCACGCGTCGCCATGCTTTTGCCCGTGATTCTCACGGTAAGCTTGCTGACGCGTTCGAAAGACCTTCCCGCGCAAGACCGGCCGCCGGTCCTGCCATGGTTCGCAACAGTGTTCGCCGGCCTTGTCATTTTCCAGGCCGTCGTTCCGATCGAAGCGTCGATCCGCGACCTCGGCAATAACGCTTCCCGGTTCTGCCTCGTTGCATCGATCGCCGCGCTGGGGCTGAAGACGCGCTTCAAGGACTTGCTCGACGCGGGCTGGCGTCCGGTCGCCCTCATGCTTCTCGAGACGATCTTCATCGCCGCCATCGCCCTCATCGCGATCACGGCCGGCTGGGTCTGAAAGTCTAGTTCCGCGTCGGCGGGACGACCCGCCTGATCCGGGGCCGATCCGCATTCCAGCAGCTTCCACGGGAAATCAGGACCGTATCTTCGATCGTCGCAACGTCGGTAATCCGGCTGTCAGGACCGATTCGCGAAATGACGCCCTGCTCCCGCATGACGAACGCACGGTAGCCCATGCCTTCCCCGATCCAGGGATTTTCTATGATGTCGCACTCTCCGCCCCGGCGGCAGCGATAATAATAGCCCGCGCGCCGGCCATCGTCCGCTCGGTAGTCGCCGAGGTACAGTTTGAGTGTCGGCTCGACAGCCTTGCAGCCGCCAGGTCCGCAGAGCGTGGCGGATTCAATCTGGCATTCTTGCCAGAGGTCGGCATCGGGCGGGCTGCTCGACTGCACCGCCATTGCGATCAGGAACGTCGATCGAATCATCAGGGCCGAATACCTATTCCAGCGCGAACAGTGGCGCGATTGCGATAATCCCTGACGCAACGTGGAAAACTGTCCCGACGAACGCCTCTAATTCTCCCTCCCAAATTCGGGAGGGGATCACCGTGATTCGCAATTATTTACTCGCTTTCGCGAGCTCGTCGTCTTTGGCCTTTGGGCTTTGTGCTTCGCCGGCATTGGCTCAGGATCAGGCTGCTCCGGCGGCCGATGCTGCGGCAGCTGCCGCTGCTGCTGCTCCGGCAGATGCCGGTGACGACACGGAAATCGTCGTCACTGCTCAGAAGCGCGCCGAGAACGTCCAGGACGTTCCAATCTCGATCTCGGCCTTCTCGGGCGACTCCCTCGAGCGCAACAACGTCGTCAACGTCGAGGGCCTGGCGAAAGTCACTCCGAACCTGAGCGTCGCCAAGGGTGCACAGACATCCTACGTCCGCCTCGCCATCCGCGGCATTGGCGCAGCGAGCAACACGACGGTCGAGCCCAGCGTCGCGGTCTTCCTCGACGGCGCGTACGTGCCGCGTGTGGGCGCGGTCATCAGCTCGATGCTCGACATGGAAAGCGTCGAAGTGTTGCGCGGTCCGCAAGGTACCTTGTTCGGCCGTAACGCCAGCGTCGGCGCGGTTTCGTTCCATACCGCTCAGCCGAAATTCGGCGATGCGTTTGGCGAGATGACGGGCGAAATTGGCAACGGCAATCGCTACCGTGCCTATGGCTTCATCAACGTGCCGGTTGGTGAAAAGTCTGCCTTTCGCATTGCCGCGTCTCAGCAGTGGTTCAAGGGTTATTGGCGCAACGAGTTCGACGACAAGCAGGTCGGTGGCACCGATGACTCGATCATCCGCGGAAGCTTCCGGACCGAAGTCGGTCCCGTCGAATGGGTCTTCCGTGCAGATTACGCCCAGGTCAGCGGCGACGGTGCAACCAACATCGACTTCGACCGCAGCAGCGTGTCGGACGCCCAGTGGACGTTTTTCAGCACCTTTCTTGGTGCCCCGGACACCGACCTCAACGACAACAAGCTGAACCAGTATCTCACCGCGAACGTCGACGACGACCAGTGGGGGCTGAACAGCAATTTGTCCTGGGATGTCGGAGGCGGTTCCACCGTTCGGCTCATCAACAATTACCGCAATTGGCAGAACGAACAGCTCGACGGCGATGTGATCTTCACGCCTAGCCGGATCCTGTCGCGCTCCGGCCTCTTCGATTCGAAGAGCCAGAACCACGAGCTTCAGTTCATTTCACCGACGCGCCAATGGGTGGACGGCCGCCTCGATCTGGTCGCCGGCCTCTATTACTTCCACGAGAAGTATGAGCAGGGCGAGCGGCTGCACATGAACTCGCAGTTCTGCACCATCGCCCCGTTACCTGCGAAACCCGCGTGCAATGCGTTCCTCGCGGCCAACGGCGGGACGAAGGAGGACGCGACCATTCAGGACGTCCACCAGACGACGGACAGCTATGCGGCTTATGCGCAGGCCAACTTCCACTTCAACGACCAGATCTTCGCAACGCTCGGAGGACGGTACAGCAAGGACGACAAGCAAGGGTCCTACGATCAGCAGACCAATCCCTTGCTCGCGAACGTCCGAGCGCTTGAAACACTGACGCTTCCGGACGTCGACGACAGCAAGTTCACCTACCGTCTCGGCCTCAACTATGAGCCGAACCAGGACCTGCTCTTCTTCGGGACCTTCTCCACCGGCTACAAGTCCGCCGGCTACAATTCGGGCGCCGGCGCGCCTTCGCTGACCACGATCGGCAATCCGCCGGTTGTTGTCAGTCCGGAGCGGCGAGTCTTCGACCGCGAGACGACCGAGAATTGGGAGCTTGGCGCCAAGACCAGCTGGCTCGACCGCAGGCTCATCCTGAACCTCACCTTCTATCGGATGAACATCAAGGGCTTCCAGGACCGCGCGTTCGACGGGACCAGCTTCACCGTCCGCAACGCCGGCAACTTGCGCCACCAGGGCTTCGAGTTCGACGCGGTCGCGAAGCCGGTTCGCAACCTGTCGCTGTTCGCAAACCTCGCCTACCTCGATTCCGAGTTCACCGACTATCCGAACGCCGCTGGGCTTCCGGGCTGCGCACCGTCGGCAGCCGGTGTCGTTGCGCCGGTCTGCGTCGCTGCGGGTCTCGGACCAATTCAGGACCTCGAGGGCAAGCCTGCGACCTTCGCTCCCAAGTGGAACGGGCGTCTCGGCTTCGACTGGAGCGGTGAGTTTGGCGGCGGCTGGGCCTGGGACCTGACGTCCAACCTGTCGTTCGTCTCGAAGCAGTTCGGCGGCCTCGTCAACGATGCGAACCCGCAGACGATCATCGGCGGCTATGCGCTCCTCGGCGCCCGCGCGACCCTCAACGGGCCGGGCGACCGCTGGTCGGTTTCGCTGTTCGGAAACAACCTGCTCGACAAGCAGTATGAGGCGGGCAACCTGTACCAGTTCCTCGGCGCCAACCTCGGACTGAACAACGGCGTATTCCCGGGCAGCACGGCCGTCCGTCGACTTCACGCCGATCCGCGGACGTACGGTCTGTCCGGGACCTTCCGCTTCTGATCCGTTCCACATGGGGGAGCCAAAGGCCTCGGCGTGCGCATTCGCCGGGGCCTTTGTTTCTTAAGCCCGCAATGCAGCCGCGGCTTCGGCCTCGCGCTTCAGGTTCCGCGCGAGCTGGCTCATTCCGTTGAGATATTGCGGCGGGACGTGGACGTCGCGGTATTCGAGTTGGGCCGCGGCGCGTAGCGTCCAGAACGGGTCGATCAGATGTGGTCTGGCGAGAGCGACAAGGTCGGCACGGCCCGCGGCGAGGATCGAATTGGCGTGGTCGGGATCGTAGATGTTGCCCACCGCCATGGTCGCCAGACGCCCTTCGTTGCGGATGCGGTCGCTGAACGGGGTCTGGAACATCCGGCCATAGACCGGCTTCGCGCCGGTCCACGTCTGGCCCGCGGAAACGTCGATCAGATCGGCGCCTTCGTGCGCGAATGCCGCGCCGATCTCGACCGCGTCCTCCGGCCGAATGCCCAGATCGCCCGCCCAGTCGGTTGCCGAGATGCGCACCGACATCGGCTTGTCCGAAGGCCAGGCGGCCCGCATCGCCGCGAACACTTCGAGAGGATAGCGAAGCCGGTTCTCGAGGCTCCCGCCATAGTCGTCGTCGCGCTTGTTCTGAAGGGGAGTCAGGAAGCCGGACAGGAGATAGCCGTGCGCCGCGTGCAGCTCGATCATGTCGAAGCCCGCCTCGAGGCCCATTCGAACGGCGGCGACGAACTGGTCGCGCACTTCGTCCATGGCCGAACGCGTCATCGGTATCGGCACCTGATTGACCGGAGACCAGGCAACGTCGCTCGCCGCAATGACCGGCCAGTTGCCGTCGGGAAGCGGCGCATTGTCCTCTTCCCATCCGACGCGCGTCGATCCCTTGGCGCCGGAATGCCCGAGTTGGAGGCAGATCTTCGTCCTTGAATTGGCGTGCGCGAAATCGACGATCCGTTTCCAAGCGTCGACATGATCCTCGTTCCACATGCCGGTACAGCCGGGGCTGATCCGCCCTTGCGGCGAGACGCAGGTCATCTCGGTGAAGACGAGGCCCGCGCCACCCATTGCGCGCTCGCCATAGTGGACGAAGTGGAAGTCGTTGGGCGTTCCCTCGATCGCGGAATACATTGCCATCGGCGATACGGTGACGCGGTTCTGCACTTCCATGCCGCGCAGCCTGAACGGTGCGAACATCGGCGGCGCGGTCTTGTTCGACCGGCCGTCGGTCGCGCGCTTCCAGAACCAGCGCTCGACGCCCTCCAACCATTCGCGGTCGCGGAGGCGCAGGTTCTCGTGGCTGATCCTCTGACTTCGAGTGAGCAGCGAATAGGCGAACTGAAGCGGCTCGAAATGCGTGTATCGCTCGAGCGTCTCAAACCATTCGGTCGAGTTGCGCGCGCTGTTCTGCAGCTTGAGGACCTCGAGGTTTCGCTCGGCGACATATTCGTCCATCGCCCCCTCGAGACTGAGGCCCGGCCGATTGAGAACGTCGGCAAGCTTGATTGCATCCTCGAGCGCGAGCTTCGTTCCCGAGCCGACCGAGAAATGCGCAGTATGCGCCGCGTCTCCGAGCAGGATGACGTTTGCGGTCGACCAACGCTCGCACTTGATCCGCCGGAAATTGAGCCAAGCCGCCGAACCACGCAGGTGCGCCGCATTCGAGATGAGCCGGTGACCGTCGAGATACTTGGCGAACAGGGTCTCGCACGCCGCGATCGCTTCGGATTGCTCCATCCTGTCGAAGCCGAAGTTGCGCCAGGTCTCTTCCGAGCATTCGACGATGAAGGTCGAGCAATCCGGCGCGAAGCGATAGGCATGCGCCCAGATCCATCCGTGCTCGGTCTTCTCGAATGCGAAGGTAAAGGCTTCGAACACTTTCGAAGTGCCGAGCCAGACGAACTTGTTCGCCCGGACATCGACATCGACGCCAAACGCATCAGCATAAGCGTCGCGAAAGCTCGAGTTGATCCCGTCCGATGCAATGACAAGATCGTACTCACGCCACTTCGGATCAGCGGGATCGCACTCCGCGTTGAATGCGGTTCGAACGCCGAGCTCGCGCGCGCGGTCGTGGAGTATCTCGAGCAGACGCTTGCGACCGATGCCGATGAAGCCGTGGCCGGAGGAGGTGATCGTCTCGCCGCCGAAGTGGACGTCGATGTCGTCCCAATGCGCAAATTCGTCCGAGATGATCTTTGCGGACTGGGGATCGTTCGACTGCAAATTCTCGACCGTCTGGTCGGAGAATACCACGCCCCACCCGAACGTTACTCCGGGCGCATTGCGCTCGAATACGGTGATGTCGTGCGACGGATCGCGAAGCTTCATGGAAATCGAGAAATAGAGGCCGGCGGGTCCCGCGCCGATGCAGGCGATCTTCATCGCGGCAACCCCGAATGCTCCCCATCCTCATCCCAACGCGCGTCGGTCGGCGCTGGATCGCATTTGTCGAAGCTCAGTTTGGAAAGACAGCCCGGCATCGGCGCAGCATGGCACAGCAGCCCCGCCGTAGGACAGGGGAATGTCGCAACGGATGGATTGCGGACGTCGCAATTGCCATGGCCTTTCTCGTCATCCTACTCGGCCATGGCGTGCCGAAGCCTAGGCACCGCAAGACTCGCGAACGACGAGTTCGGTCGAGAGCCTCCTCGATTGATCCGACGTATGCTGATCGAGAACGCTCGAGACAAGGAGCCGGCCGGCTTCCTGCGTATCCTGGCGAATGGTCGTCAGCGCGGGCGTACTGAGCCGCGCGAGAAGCATGTCGTCATACCCGACAACGGAGACGTCCTGCGGAACGTTCAGCCCGCGATCCCGAAGAGCACGGATCGCGCCGAGCGCGGTCAAGTCGCTGCCCGCGACGACCCCATCGAATGCGATGCCTCGTCCCAACAAGCTCGAGACAGCGGTCTGCGCCGATTCAAGCTCGAATTCCGCCTCGCAGATCAGATCCGGATTTGGTGAAATGTCCGCCTGCTGCAGGGCCTCGAGATAACCGCGCCGGCGCTGCATCGCCTCGGGATCGGTTCCCCCGACAAAGGCAATCGAGCGCCGGCCGAGGCGGGCCAGGTGCATCGTCGCGCGCCGCCCGCCGAGCAGGTTGTCCGAGCCGATCGTGCGATAAGCCTGTCCGCGCAAGTTCGCGCCCCAGACGACGAAGCGGGCGGGCGTTTCGGCGAGCTTGTTGAGCTCGCGGTGAAGCGCGCTCTGGCCGAGGAATATGACTCCGCTCGCACGGCTCGTGGTCGTGGCAAGGACCAGGTCGCCATAGCTCGCCGGCGCGACATGGCTGACTGTAAAGTCGCACGATCGCGCCCGGGCAGCCTCGCCGATGCTGGCGAGAAGCTCGAGGAAGAACGGGTGGGACAAAGGGAGGGCCCGGCCGTGAATATATGGCAGCACGACCGCGATTGATCCCTCGGCCCCGATGGGCGCGGTTGGCATGGCGGCGCGGAACGTATAGTCGTGCTCATGTGCGAGCGCCCAGATCCGCTCCTTCGTTTGCCTGCTGATGAGGGGATGGTCGTTGAGCGCGCGGGATGCGGTTGAAATGGAAACGCCTGCGAGACTGGCAAGCTGTCCGAGTGTTGTCCGGCTGCTGGTCCGCTTAGCCATTTTCAGCTTGTCCCCTGAAGTGCGTGAGGCCGGAGCCTAGCGTTTGAACCCTCCGGCGTTGCGTCCCCAAGCCAAGCGGCGCCTGTCTGTCTGGCATATCGCAAGCCTGTGCTGCGGATTGTTCGGCGTCCAGATTGTCTGGGGGCTGCAGAACGTCAACACGAGCCGAATATTTCAAACCCTCGGCGCGGATGTGTCCGATCTGCCGATGCTCTGGATCGCTGGTCCGATTGCCGGCCTCATCGTCCAGCCCATTATCGGGCACTGGAGCGACCGGACCTGGACTCGTCTCGGTCGGCGCAGGCCGTTCCTGCTGGTCGGTACGTTCCTGACCGCGCTGTCCCTCCTGATGATGCCGAACGTCACGACCGTCTGGTCCGCAAGTCTCATGCTGTGGCTGCTTACCATCTCCATCAATATCGTCATGGAGCCGTTTCGAGCGCTGCTCGCCGACCTGCTTCCGGAAGATCAGCGGGACACCGGTTTCGCGCTGCAGGTACTGTTCATCGGCTCGGGAGCGGTTTTCGCATCCGTCCTCCCATGGCTGTCCACGCACATGTTCGGCTGGTCCGCGCAAGCTCCAGGGAACGAATTGCCGCCGTCGATCCATGCGGCATATTACGCCGGCGCCGCCGGGCTCACCCTGACCGTCCTCTGGTCGGTGTTCGCGGCGCGGGAAAGGCCGCCGGCGAAGCGCGCTGCGACTGAAAATCCTGCGTCGGACGATTCTCGGGAACGCAAAATCAGGCTCAGCCGGCACGGGCTTGCCTGGCTCGCAGCTGCTGCCATCGGCGTGGGATTCGTGTTCACGCTCGACCTCCAGCGGGAGGGCTACGTCCTGTGCGCAGCGGCCGCGGGCTTGGGATTTGTCCAGTTGCTGGCTGCGAACTCGACGCGTCGGTGGAGGTCCGGACCAGGCGCCGTCGCCTCCGCCATCATCGGAATGCCGCCCGTGCTTCGGCGCCTGGCGCTGACGCAGTTCGCGACATGGTTCGGCTTGTTCGCAATGTGGGTCTACCTCGTTCCCGCCGTTGCCGGCAGCCACTATGGCGGGCCCGCTCCAGGAAGTGAGGCCTATCATCGCGCGGCCGACCAAGTCGGCATTCTTTTCGCGGCATACAACGGCATTGCCGCCTTGTTCGCGCTGCTTCTTCCAGCCTTGGTCGCGGCAATTGGCAGGCGCCGGTGCCACGCGCTCTGTCTTGGCCTTGGCGCTATCGGCTTTGCTGCCATCGGCTCTGTCGACGATGCGAACTGGCTGTGGCTTCCGACAGCGGCAATCGGTTGCGCCTGGGCGTCAATCATGTCCATTCCGTACGCGATGGTTGCAAGCGCGGTCCCGCCGGACCGGGTCGGCCTGTTCATGGGCATTCACAACATCTTCCTCGTACTCCCCCAACTCGCCGCCGCGGCATTGCTTGGGCCTCTGATCGGCGAGCTTTTCAGCGGCAATGCAATGAGAGCGCTCGATGTTGCCGCAGTCGCCTTCCTGTTCGCCGCCCTTTCGACATTCCTGATTCCTTCCGAAGCCGAGCCGATCAAGCCATAATTCGCGTCCGAATGCAAAATATTGCATAGAGGGAGTGTAGGTGTACAGAACGAAATTGCGCGGAAACCGCTTGCATTTTGCATAAAGTTGCGTGAGTTTTCCCGGAGATGGCGTGGGAGAGCGCCATGAGTTCTAGGGGGAGCTAGATGATTCAGGGGCATTCGCGCGCCAGACTCGGCGCAAGTTTTCATAATGGCGTTTCCCTCCTTGCATTGAGTGTCTTCGGCCTGCCGGGCGTGGCTCATGCGCAGGATTCGAGCACGTCGCAGGATCCGCCGCCGCAGGCGCAACAATCGTCCACCGGCGACACGGCGGAATCGTCCAAATCCGAAGACTCGCAAGGTATCGTCGTCGTTGGTGTGCGCCGTGCCCTCGCAACTTCGCAGGACATCAAGCGCAATGCCGATACGGTCGTCGATTCGATCACCGCGACCGACATCGGCGCGTTCCCGGACAAGTCCGCGGCGGAGGCCCTGTCGCGCGTGCCCGGCATCACCGTCAATCGGCTGCAATCGGCCGACGACAGCACCCATCCGTCGGGCGAGCCGACGAGCGTCCTCATCCGCGGGCTTCCGTTTGTCCGGACCGAATTCAACGGGCGCGACAGCTTCTCGGCGGATTCCGCGCGCGGTCTCAACTTCAACGACGTCTCGCCCGAGCTTCTCGCCGGCGTGGACGCCTACAAGAACAACACCGCCGACATGATCGAAGGTGGTCTTGCCGGAACGGTCAATCTGCGCACGCGCCTCCCCTTCGATGCGAAGGGCTTGCAGATCGCGGGCACGTTCCGAATGAATTACGGCGACCGGTCGGGCCGATGGACTCCGGAGTTCTCGGCGCTGATCAGCAAGACATGGGATACGGACGCCGGCCGTTTCGGCCTGATGGCCGACTATGCGCAATCGCATGTGGTGACGCGGACCGAGAGCGTCATCATGGACAAGATCGACACCTATTGCACAGGCGGTTTCGGAACCCAGTCCGACGCGATCCTGAGTAGCGATGGAACGGTCGCCTGCACCGGCAATCCCTTCGGCGGGACGAGTTGGGCCTATGCGCCCGACGGCGTCCGCTTTTCAGAAGTCGACTATGACCGCAAACGGCGCGGGATCGTCGGCGCGGCACAGTATGAAAATCTGGCCGGCAACTTCCAGCTGACGGCGCAGTACACCAACTCGCATTACAAGAATGCCTGGTTCGAGCGGGCCAGCCACGCGATCTTCGACGGCAATTATTTCGGCACGCCGGCCTTCTTCCCGCGCACCGGGACCATCCTTGGGCCGGCCCCGGGAACGGGACCATTGACCTTCGGCTCCGACGGCATGCTGACGTCCGGCGTCCTGACGCAGGGACATGGCTTTTGGCGCGGAAGCTTTGGGAGTGACGCCGACGCCGCCGACACTGGCTCGGCAGTTCCCGGAATTCCGTTTGTGAACTCCTGCGCGGGCGGACCTGCCAACATCCCGTGCGACTCCCTTCGCGACGGCCTGCGGTTTGAGAACGAAGCGCGCAACTTCGCCCATAAGGAAGGAACGCGGGACTATTCGCTGAACGCTCGCTGGGAGGTCAACAGCCGGCTGAAGACGTCCTTCGACCTGCAATATATCGACGCTTCGACGTTCAATAACGACATCCTCGTCGCCGTCGGTTCGCTTGCGAACATGCAGTATTCGGTGAACGGCGATGGCACTCCGCAGATCACGCTGCTGCCGGGCTCGAACGTAAACTATGCGACCGGTGGGCTATCCAACCCGCACAATTACTGGATTCCCTTCATCCAGGGCCACGTCGAGGATAATGACGGCAACGAGTTCGCGATACGGGGCGATGCCGAATATGACCTTGGCGATGGAGGCTGGCTGGACTCGTTGAAGGTCGGCGTTCGCAACGCGACCCGCAAGCAGACCGTCCGCTATTCGACCTTCAACTGGACGCCGATCGCCGCGAGCTGGAATTGCAACGGTCCGGGCTTCAACGCCGACAATACGACACCAGCGCCATACCCGGCATGCGCGGCGGGCCATCCCGACTTCCAGGGCTACGGGGCCGGCATCTGGGAATCGCATGCCATCGGCGGCGGCAACTTCTACGACGGCGACGTCTACGACAACGGCGATCTGGTCTACCTGAACCGGGACACGTTGCGCGACTTCGGTCGCCTCATCGACTCGGTCGGCTCGGCGACCAATTCGCCGATCGGCGGTGGGTACACGGCCATTTGTGACCGGCCCGAAGCGACAGTCGATGATTGCTTCACGCCGTCCGAAGTCATGAAGCTCAAGGAGAACACGCTAGCAGGCTATGCGATGCTGCGTTTCGGTGGAGACAACACGACCCTTTTCGGTGACGTGACCATCAAGGGCAACATCGGTTTGCGCGTTATCCACACCAAGGAAACGAGCGACGGCGCCGTGGCCTTCCCGGCGCCAACCAGCTTGCTCGCACTGCCACCGTGCGGCACGCCGCTCTCTGGTGATGCGGTCGTCAATCCAAGTTGTTACCTCACCGACGATATCCTCGACTTTGCGAGCGGCGGCGGGACCGACAACACATTCAAGGCCTCGTTCACCAATTGGCTTCCGAGCTTCAACCTCCGCTTCGGCCTGGACGACCGGACCTATCTCCGTCTCGCCTACTCGCGGGCGATATCGCGTCCGGACATCGGGCTTTTGAGAAACTTCGTGTCCATCAATGCGCCGGTCATCAATACCGGGCCGGACTCGCCCTACGTGGTCTACAATTCGCCAACGGCAGCGCACGCGCCGGCGAATGTGGTCGGCTACAACTTCGTGTTCCGCGCGGAAGCCGGCAACGCGGGGCTCGAACCCGTCATTGCCGATCAATTCGACTTTGCGTTCGAGAAATATTTCGGGCCAACCAGCTCGTTCACGTTCGACGCATTCTACAAGAAGCTGCGCAACACCGTTTCGTATGACCTGTTCCTTCGCGAGTTCACGAACAACGGCTCGGCCCAGACGGTTGAAGTGCGCGGTCCGAACAACCAAAACGGCGGAGGCAAATTGTATGGCTTCGAGGCGGCCTACCAGACGTTCTTCGACTTCCTGCCTGCTCCGTTCGACGGTCTCGGCACGCAGCTCAACTACACCTTCGTAAAGCAGTCAGGCATCGACAATTCCAACCTCATCAACGCGACGTCGGGCGGCGGTGTCGGCGCGGTGGGGATCGGTGTGCCGGTCGAAGGTAGCACTGCGCTGATCGACTCTCACAAGTTACAGGGCATCTCGAAGCATACGTTCAACGCGGTTGCATTGTACGAGAAGGGTCCGGTCGGAGTCCGGATCGCTTACAACTGGCGGTCGCGCTACCTGACGAACAACCTCGATTGCTGCATCGGATTGCCAGTCTTCCAAAAGGCGGCCGGCTTCCTCGACGGTTCCGTTCGATACTCGCTGAACCGCAATATCGAATTGTCGCTGGACGCTTCGAACCTGCTCAACACGAAGACCGTCTACGAGCAGCAGATCTTCGGAGACTCGATCGCCACCCCGGACGCCAAGCCGGTGTACATGGACTCCGCTTGGAACCGGGTCGACCGACGCTACCAATTCGGCGTCCGGGCAAAGTTCTAGGCCGGCAAGTCAAAGGGAGGCGGGATTGGCCGCAACAGCGTCCGGTCCCGCACCCTTGAGCGGCCAACGATCACCATGACCAGCTTGCCTGTCACCAGGATCCTCATCGTCGGCGGCGGCACTGCCGGTTGGATGGCGGCCGCGGGGCTTCGGCGGATGCTTCCCGAGAAGGATTACTCCGTTTCGCTGATCGAATCCGATCAGATCGGAACAGTCGGGGTCGGCGAAGCCACGCTGCCTCACATCAAGCTGTTCAATGACATGCTCGGGATCGACGAGGCCGAGTTCATGTCGGGCACCGGTGCCACCTTCAAGCTCGGCATCGAGTTTCGAAACTGGTTTCGTGCCGGCGAAAGCTACATTCACCCGTTTGGCGCATTCGGCGAGCCCTGGGGCGGCGTCGATTTCCAGCACCATTGGATGCGTGCGCGGATGCTCGGGCTCAATCCCCGGCCGCTGCAGGACTATTCGCTTGCGATACGGCTGGCGCGCGAAAACCGGTTCGCCTTTCCGGGGAAGGATCCCGGGTCGATCGGCTCGACATTTTCCTATGCCTATCATTTCGACGCCAGCCGTTATGCCGACTTCTTGCGCCGCTGGTCGATCGAGCGCGGCGTTCAGCGGATCGAGGGCCGGATCACGACGGTTCACCGCAACGGTGCCAGCGGCGACCTGACCTCGGTCATGCTCGAAACGGGCGAGGAGCTGGCCGCGGACTTTTTCGTCGACTGCTCCGGT
>DASSFK010000181.1:0-4151 GCA_035694565.1 Sphingomicrobium sp. | reverse complement strand
TCTCGCGACCTTCGGAGCCGGCGGTGAGCGACACCCGCCGAACTCCGTTGGCCCAAGATCAGTTCCGCGGCTTCTTGGAAGCCAGTTGCTGCTCGATGCCGTCAACGCGGGCAGTCAGTGCGTCAAGCCGCTGATTGGCCTGTTGTGCAGCACCTGCGGCAGCCTGAGCCGTCGAGTTGGCCTGCTGCGCCGTCTGGTCGACCGTATTGACGCGACCTTCGAGCGCGCTCACTCGATCGTTCACGGTCGCGACCTGCTTGTCGACATAGTCTTCCGTGGCGCACGCGCTGAGGCTGAGTCCGCTCACGAGAACCAGGCCGGCTGCCAGGATGCTCCTACTTAGTAAGGGCATGTCTTACTCCTCTGTTGTAGGGTCGCCGGGGTGGCCCGAGCTCGCCTTGCTTCAAACACAGCCGTTTTTTTGGCGGCTGTCCGCGCTTATCGGGCTTCGGCGAGCGATTTCATTAGGAAGAAGTCCGGAGACGGAAGCAGGGTTTTTCCCGATGCCCACAAGCGCCTTGGATGCGGTGAGCGATTGAGCCCGACGGCGCCATCTGCTTGATGGCCGAGTGGCTGGCATCTGGAACTTCGCGATCGATCGCGGCGGGACCTTCACCGACGTGATCGCGTGGGACGCCCAGGGGCGGTTCTGGACCGAGAAACTGCTGTCCGAAAATCCGGATCAATATGAGGATGCCGCGATCGAGGGCATCCGCCGCATTCTTGCCGTTGAAGCCGGGACGCTCGGCGAAGTGCGCATGGGGACTACGGTCGCCACCAACGCCTTGCTCGAACGGAAAGGCGCGCGGGTGGCGCTGGCGATCACTCGCGGCTTCGGCGACGCGCTCCGCATCGGATATCAGGCGCGGCCGGAGATCTTCGCGCGGCACATCGTCCTTCCGGAACAGCCGTACGAGGCCGTAGTGGAAATTTCCGAACGCGTCGGCGCGGATGGCGAAGTCGTCGTCCCGCTCGACGAGCCCGCGGCTCGAGCCGGGCTGGAGCGCGTTCGGGAGAACGGCGTGGAGGCGCTCGCAATCGTCCTGATGCACGGATGGAGATTCACCGCGCACGAGCGCCGAGTGGCCGAAATCGCGCAGGAGCTCGGTTTTGCCCAGATCTCCGTCAGCCACGAGGTCGCGCCGCTGATCAAGCTCATCGGACGCGGCGATACGACCGTCGTCGATGCGTACCTCTCGCCGATCCTGCGCCGCTACGTCGATCGGGTCGCGGGCGGCCTTCCGGCCAGAACGAAGCTCCAGTTCATGCAATCGAACGGCGGCCTGACGGATGCCGGCGCATTCCGGGGCAAGGACGCAATCCTGTCCGGGCCCGCAGGCGGCGTTGTCGGAATGGTCGCGGCGTCGGGCGAAGAGCGCCTGATCGGGTTCGACATGGGCGGCACGTCGACCGACGTCTCGCATTATGCCGGTCGATACGAACTGGCCGACGAGAGCATTATCGCCGGTACCCGCATCCGGGCGCCGATGATGCAGATCCACACCGTCGCTGCGGGCGGCGGGTCGATCTGCCGCTTCGACGGGATGCGCTTCCGAGTCGGGCCGCAGTCCGCCGGAGCGAAGCCGGGGCCGGCCTGCTATCGTGGCGGCGGGCCGCTGACCGTAACCGACTGCAACCTGTTCCTCGCCCGGATCGTGCCGGAGGAATTCCCGGCCGTGTTCGGACCGAGTGGCGATCAGCCGCTCGATCCGGCCGCTTCTGAAGCGCGGCTGCGCGAAGTCGCAGTTGACGTCGAAGCGGTGCTCGGACGGCGGATGGAACTTGCCGAAATCGCCGAAGGCTTTCTCCAGATCGCCGTCGACAACATGGCCAATGCGATCCGCAAGATCTCGATCGCGCGCGGCCATGACGTCACTCGCTACACCTTGGTCAGCTTCGGCGGAGCCGGCGGCCAGCATGCCTGCCGAGTCGCGGATTCGCTCGGGATCGAACGCATCCTTGTGCATCCGCTCGCAAGCTTATTGTCAGCCTATGGAATCGGCCTCGCCGACGTGAAGGCAATTCGTGAAGCGGGAATCGTGAAGTCGCTGAACGAGGATTTCACGGGCGCCTTGCAAGCACTCGAAACCGCGGCCTCGAGCGTGCTTCTCGACCAGGGCATCGACTCCAACCGGATCGAACTCGAACGACGTGCGCGATTGCGGCTGGCGGGGAGCGACACCACGCTGGAAATCGACGTCGGCCCCGACGCTCGGATGCGCGCCGAGTTCACCGACCTGCATCGCAGGCGCTTCGGTTATGTCGACGAGGCGAGCGACATCGTGCTCGATGCACTGATCGTCGAGGCCGTTGCGCACACGGGCTCGGAGGCCATCTACTCGAAGCGGCCTGGATCGGGCGCGCTTCCGCGCAGTGCCGGCGACTGGCAAGTCTATCGACGCGAGGACATTGCGGCGGAGCAGAGCATCCAGGGCCCAGCGCTGATTACCGATCCATCGTCCGTGACGGTCGTCGAAACGGGCTGGCGCGCTGGCCGATCGAATGATGGAACACTGGCGATCACGCGATCGACACCGGCCGGCCGAGCCCATGCGATCGGGACGAACGCCGACCCTGTGATGCTGGAGATCTTCAACAACCTCTTCATGGCGATCGCCGAGGAAATGGGTGTTGCGCTGCAATCGACGGCGACGTCGGTGAACATCAAGGAGCGACTCGATTTTTCCTGCGCGATCTTCGACGCCGAGGGCGCGCTGATCGCCAATGCGCCGCACATTCCGGTGCACCTGGGCTCGATGGGCGAGAGCATCCGAACGATCATCGAAATGCGCGGCGACGGTCGCGATGGCCGAGGAATCCGGCGCGGCGACGCCTATGTGCTGAACGACCCCTATCGCGGCGGCACTCACCTGCCCGACATCACCGTGATCGTGCCCGTCTTCTATGGCGAAGACGCCGGACCGTCGGCATTCGTCGCGGCGCGAGGACATCACGCGGATATCGGCGGAATCGCGCCGGGATCGATGCCGCCGGACAGCCGCTCGATCGACGAAGAAGGCGTGCTGATCGACAATGCGCTGCTCGTCGACGAGGGGCATTTCCTGGAACCGGAAATCCGCGTGTTGCTCGGCTCCGGCAAATGGCCGGCACGAAACATCGATCGCAATATCTCCGACCTCAAGGCCCAGCTTGCCGCCTGCGTTCGCGGTAGCGAGGTGCTCGCCGCGACCGCCCGAGACTATGGCGCCGAGGTCATCGCCGCCTACATGCGCCATGTCCTTGCCAATGCCGAGGAGTCGGTGCGGCGCCTGCTCGGCCGTCTCGATGACGGCGCGTTCGACTATGAGATGGACAATGGCGCCCGAGTCGCGGTGAAGATCACCATCGACAAGACGGCGCGCTCGGCGACGTTCGATTTCGCCGGCACCAGCGATCGCCTGCCCGACAATTTCAATGCGCCATTCTCGATCGTTCGCGCGGCCTCGCTGTACGTCGTTCGAACCCTCGTCGACGATCCCATCCCGATGAACGACGGTTGCCTGCGGCCGATCAAGCTCCTGGTCCCGGAAGGCTGCATGCTCTCGCCCGAATATCCAGCGGCAGTCGTCGCCGGAAACGTCGAGACCAGCCAGGTCGTGACCGACACGCTCTTCGCCGCGACCGGCCGTCTCGCCCCGAGCCAGGGGACGATGAACAATTTCACCTTCGGCAATGCGCGCCACCAATATTATGAGACGATCGCCGGCGGGTCGGGCGCCGGTCCTGATCACGACGGGACGAGCGCCGTTCAGACCCACATGACCAACAGCCGACTGACCGATCCCGAGGTCCTGGAGACGCGGCTGCCGGTAAGGCTGGAGCGGTTCGCGATCCGTCGCGGCTCGGGCGGCAAGGGCCGCCATCGGGGCGGCGACGGCGTCATCCGCGACCTGCGCTTCCTCGAGCCGATGCGCGCCAACATGCTCGCCAATCGGCGTCGTGTCGCTCCCAAGGGGCTTTCGGGCGGAGGCGACGCGCAGCCCGGCCGCAACTGGGTAGAGCGGTTCGATGGCGGCGTCGACGAATTGACCGCGACGGACGCGGCGGAGATGGAGATCGGCGACCGCTTCGTCATCGAGACTCCGGGCGGCGGCGGGTTTGGAGCGGGTGAATGAGCTACTGGCCGCTGCTCGGCATCCTGCTGGTCGTCC
>DASSFK010000180.1:0-2234 GCA_035694565.1 Sphingomicrobium sp. | reverse complement strand
GGATGTGCTTCGCGCCGGAGTCCGGGGCTTCGTCCTGAAGTCCGATGCCGAGAAGCACCTGATCGCGGCGCTCGACGCGCTGTCGATCCACCGTTCCTATTTCTCAGGCGCGATTTCCGATGCCCTTCTGGACCAGTTCCTTGAGAGTAAGCCGCACGCTTTGGCGAGCAGCCTCACGCACCGCGAGCGGGAAGTCGTCCAACAGGTGGCCGAGGGCCGAATCAACAAGGAAATCGCCCAACGCCTGAACATCAGCGTCAAGACGGTCGAGACTCACCGCGCCAGCGCGATGCGGAAGCTTAAGCTGAGGACGACAGCCGACCTCGTCCGTTACGCGGTCCGCAACCAGCTCATCCAAGCATAGTCAGCCATGAGGCCTGGCTTTGGGCCAGGACCGTTTGTGGCTTGGGCGCCTCCAGTTTCGTGCATTTTTCGGGCACGCTCGCGAAGATCTTCGTACCGCGCAGCAGGTTCCTGACCCTGAACCGGCCGCCCAGCATTTCGACCCGGTGCCGCATTCCCTGCAGGCCGATGCCGTGCGCGTCGGCGAGCACCTTGGCCGGAATACCTACACCATCATCCGCGATGCTGAGCTCGATCTCGTTCCCGCGCTTTTGCAGGATGATCGAAGCGCTCGAGGCGTGCGCGTGGCGGTGGATGTTGACCAGAGCTTCCTGAGCCACTCGAAGAAGCGCCATTGCGCCCGAGCCCTTGGCGTCGACGAACTTTCCGACGGCCTTAAATGTCGTTTCGATGCCGGTCCGCCTCCCGAAGCCATTGGCAAGCGCCCGAACCGCCGACGGAAGGTCGCGATCGCCCAGTTCGGCCGGATAATGCAGGAATGCGAGCGACCGGATCTCCCGGTCGATCTGGCGTACGGTGTCCTGGATATCCTCGATCAGGTCCTCGTGGCCGGAATGCTCTTCGAGGATCTTCAGCTGGGCGATGCTGAGCTGCAGAGCGACGACGAGTTGGCCGGCGGAATCGTGGAGTTCCTGACCCAATCGTTGCCGCTCGTACTCGTGGATCTTCAGCATTTCATCGAGCAGCTTTGCTCGAGTGAAATCCGATCCGTCCGGTCCGATGCTCCATCCGAACAAAGGATCGGGAGAGACTGCGACCGCGCTGTTTTCGGCCAGAGCCGGTTGATCGATCGGATTGCCGGGGTGCGGATCGACACACGGCTGGTGGATGAAACGATGCATCCGATTACCCCAGTATTGCCCCCCAAGTGCCTTACGCAGGCTAAATACTGACCCAGATCAACTTAATACAGTGAATCACGTAAGGAGTCATGCGGATTCATATTACAATTCAATTGCAATTGTTTGGTCTGAGCGCGCTGGGGATTCTACCGATGAAGTCATCAGTATTTACTCTGAGACTATTTCGGTTTTTGCTACTTGATGCCGGTGAGATGCTCCAGGCGCTTGCGCGCTCCGTCGGCGAATTCACGAGCGACCGCCTTCACCGTATCGGTCGTCGACAGCGTTGCCGGAACGTCCAGCGGGTCGGGCGTCCGGCGCCTTACCGCGGCGAGAAGAAGCTCGTTCGTCCGTGCGTCGTAGACCTCAACCGCATAGAGCAGTGAACCGGTGAGCGTCCCTTGTTTCCCAAGAGCGCTCTTTACCGCGCTGAGGCCGATTCCGATCGGCGTGACTCGAGTGGCGGTCGCAACTCCACCCTTGGTCTTCTGGCCGCCGAGCAAAGTGACCTGGATCCTCAAGGTGTCGGCCTGCGGCTGGGCCGGAGTCGGGAAGCTCTTCGCGATTTCCGAACGAAGCTCGTCGGTCACGATCGCCGCGAATCTCGCACGGTCGGCGGGTTCAATGCCCTCGAACTGGGCGTCCGGGCCCTGGTAGACCTTGGTCGGCAGAACGATGACGGTCCGATATTTGGCGAACCTCGCGACCGGCTGGGCGTAAGTCCAGCTCTCGCTGCCCGCCTTGTCCTGCGCCATTTTCGATGACGACTTGAGCGAGACGGGCGCGTGATCCCTGGTCTGCGCATTGACCGGGGCCGCGGCCAGGAGAACGGTCGCCGAGAGTAGGAAGCGTGAGAGGTGAGTCATGGCCTTGCTCGCGTCAAAGGATTGGTGAACCGATGGGCAGGCGTCGCATCCACTCGGCATCATCTCCATCAGGACAAACCCTAAAGGGACGGAAGAATCGAGCGCCTGGCGTGGGTCAATTGCCAGGACCGGCCGCCGAAGCCTGGATCGGCGCTTCGAAGCC
>DASSFK010000179.1:0-2150 GCA_035694565.1 Sphingomicrobium sp. | reverse complement strand
TGCGTCGAACAAGGTCTTTGCGGTGGTGTCGTGCAGATAGATGTTCTGCGGGTTGTACATCACGAACTTGATTTGCCCGAGCGCGTTGCGCGGCCCCGGCGGCTGCCGCCAGCGCTGGATCTTCCCGTCGGACCCCTTCAGAGCGACATAGCCGGCCTTTCCGGCGACTTCCTTCGCGATGCTCGGAGGAACTTCCCACCAGGGATTGAGGATCACGCCCGTCGCCGTTGCCATCAGCTGCGGAGTCTGGGTCTTGAGCGCGCCCGCGACCGCGCGGTGACGGGAGACGGTGACGCCGTTCTCGACCAGCGCCGCCGTATAGGCGGGAACATTGACGATGATGTAGCGGTCGCCAAGGTCGCGCGGCAGCCACCGCCAGCGATCCATATTGAGCCGGATTCGATTGACCTTGTCGGCGTCGGTCTTCGGAGTGATCTCGAGCGCGTGCTTCAGCGCCGCATATTGCGGATGCGACGGAAGCAGACCCGCCAGCGCCTCGCCGATCCGATGCTGAGCAAGCGCATAGCGAAGGAGCTGGTCCTGCCGGGCGGCGTCGAGGTCGGGATCCGGAATGTGCCAGTTCTGGCGATCCTTGCCGCGAACGTGGCCGAGCGCGAGGTCGGATGAGAGCGTGTTGAACCGCTCCGTGGCGGCGGCCGACAGGAGGAGAGGATCGTTGCTCTTCATCGCGGTCATCAGTCCGGCCGCGTCATAATCCTTGGGATCGAGTCCTTCCTTGGCGGAGGTCAGGATCGACAGCAGCAGCTGGTTCGCATCGACCAGCGTCCAGACCGGCGGGGGCGGGGGCGGGGGCGGAGGCGGGGGCGGAAGAGCTTCCTGAGCGGCAGCAGGCGGCGATTGAGCGCCCGGCTGCTGCGGAACGGGCTGTTGCACCGCGGGCTGGGCGGTCGCGGGACGAGGCGCTTGGGCGGCTCCGGAATTGGCCTGGGCCGGCTTCGCCGGAACGCCGGTTTGAGCGGAAGCAAGTCCGGCCGGAGTGGCCAGAGCCGTGAGCAAATACAGGACTTTGAAACGCACTCTCATCCCCTGGAAAACCCATGTTTCGAAGCGGATACCTCGCGCTCCGACACCTCGTGATGTGCAAGATATGCCATACACAGGCTGAACCGCCGTCGCTAGTGACGGCCACGCCACACCGCACCTGAATAAGTAACACCAAAACGAACCAATCCTTAAGTTCCGGCGGCTTAGCCTTAAGATGGGCAAGCGAAGGGCTTTGGGGGCCGTCATGCTGAATGGTTCAATGATACCGCGTACGGTGCGGCGAATGTTCGACGAGCGCAGCGAGCCGCGTCAGGAAACGGTCTCGCAAACCGCGGTTCTGGAGCTTCGTGGACGCAAGCATGTCGTTCGACTGATCAATCTTTCCCGTTCCGGTGCTATGATGTCCTTCCATTCGATGCCGACTATCGGCGAAGCGGTTGCGATCCACCTGTCCGACAGAGGGCGGGTGTGCGGGAACGTCTGCTGGGTCCGGGACGGCCGCATCGGCGTGAATTTTGCCGCGAAGGTAGAGTAGCGGCACGTTGGAGATGGGTCTTTCGATGATCAGGGCTCGCATCGGCGAATCGCCTGAATCCTTCGAGCGGCGGAGAATGTCCCGTGTTTCGGTGGAGCTTGACGCTCGAGTCCGCGAGCTCGGCGCCAACGGAGTTGAAGCGAAGGTCCTCAATATTTCCGAGACCGGCTTCATGGCCGAAACCGAGGGCGAGTTCGAAGTCGGCTCGCGGATCTGGCTGATGCTTCCAGGAAAAGACCGCTGCAACGCCCTCGTCAAATGGATCGCCGGCGACAAGATCGGCGCCGAATTCGCCGATCCCATCTCTCTTCACGGCCTGCCCGCGGACATCCAGGGCTAGGCGCGGCTCGGCGCTCGCGCCGCACCTTCCGCCGTTAAACCACACTCTTACGGCCGTCCGCGGCCACCGCACCGGCCATGATTGATGAAACCGCCCCGACGATCGCAGCGTTTGGCGCTTTCGAAAGGATCGAAAGATGCCGACCGACGACACGATCAGACAGCTGACCGGCAGGGGCTATCACGCAGTCTACCGCGAGCATGACGTCAATCATTGCCCGGGCTGCGGGCGGACCCACTGGCTGATCGGCCGAGTGTCGGCCGAATGCGC
>DASSFK010000178.1:0-5560 GCA_035694565.1 Sphingomicrobium sp. | reverse complement strand
GAGCTGAACCAATCCTCGGTCCACTCCCACACATTGCCGATCATGTCGTGGAGGCCGAAGCCGTTCGGCGCATAGCTACCCACGGGCGAGGTGCGTTCGAAACCGTCCGAGCCCTCGTTCTGCCACGGAAACGCGCCCTGCCAGACGTTCGCGCGATGCTCTCCTTCAGGCTCGAGCTCGTCACCCCACGCGAACTCTTTATCGTCGGATCCGCCCCAGGCCGAGAACTCCCACTCCGCCTCGGTGGGGAGGCTTTTGCCGACCCATTTGGCATAGGCTTCGGCGTCGGAGTGGGTGACGTGGACAACCGGATGGTCCGGAACGTCCCGCCAGTCGCTCGTCGTCCCTTGCGGGCACCGCCAGTTTACGTCGAATTCGAACCGCCACCAGTTCGACCAGTCGCGCAGGTCCACCGGCCCATCCGTCGGCGTGAACAGCAAGGATCCGGCCCTGCACATCTCGGATAAGGCGCCTGGATAGTCGTTCGGATCCGGAGGGATTTCCGCCAGGGTCACATGACCGGTCGCATCGACGAAGGCGGCGAATTCGGCATTTGTGACCGGTACCGGGTCGATCCAGAATCCATTCACCCTTACGGCGTGTCTGGGAGCTTCCTCTGGATAATGATGATCCGAGCCCATCATGAAGGTTCCGCCATCCAGGCGGATCATGGTTTCGCGGGCTGCCGTCGAGGCGCTACTGACCAATCGGCTCGACATGGCAACAAACCACCAGAGTCCGCCTTTCCGGTAAATTGGGACTTTCCCCCAATTGCGGGCCACCGCAGTAACAAGGGTGTCGCTCAAGCGCCCATGTTCGCCTCCCGGAACTGCACGAGGGAATTTCCAGCAAGGCCAGACGGCAGCAAACGGCAGCATGCTGCTGAGGCCCATCGGTATTTTCTCGAGATCCTGTCCGCTGCTGAGGGCCTGGTCCAATGGGGCACTCATTTGGTCGTTAACGGCCAGTCTTCCGGGACCGTAACGAATTACTTGTGGGTTTGACGGGTCGAGGCCCGTCACGGCTTCGTCTAGCAGACACGGACGTCGCGGCGGGTCTCACACTCCGTTCCACCTGTTTCGCAAATGCGATGAGCGACCTAACTTTCGGTATCTCAGAAAATCATTTGAACCCCCTAAAGAAAGATCGGGGGGAGTAGTCATGCGTCCGTTGGTTTCACTTTGGGTCGGGGACCAGCTCGGCCGTCTCGAACAGCTTTGCATTCTCTCCGCCCTGGCGGCCGGCCATCCCTTTCATCTCTATTCCTACGAGCCATCCAAGCTTCGCGGCGTCCCGAACGGCGCAGAAATCTTCAATGCTGCTGAGGTGATGCCGCGCGAGCGCCTTTTGACTTATGCAGATTCCAATTCCTATGCACTTGGGGCGAACTTCTGGCGCTACGAAATGCTCGCTCTCGGGCTCGGCTACTGGGTCGATCTCGACGTCCTCCTGCTCAAGCCGTTCGATTTCAAAGAGGACTATGTCCTTGGTCGCGAGCAGGAAGGAACCGTGAACAACGCGGTACTCTTCGCACCCAGTAATTCCGCCTTGGTCCGAGATTTGAGAGACCTCCCTCCGCGCATTGGACGCCCGCCCTGGTATGGTCCGCGGCGATCGCTCCAATATCTTCTGCGTCGGATCCGCAATGGCCGGCTGCGGCTCGAGGATTATCCGTGGGGGACATTTGGACCAGGCTTGCTCGGATACCTGGTGGAGAAGCACGGTTTGTCAGGGTTCGTGCAGCCGAGCCAGGTCTTCTATCCGTTGAGCTGGCGTACTGCGCGTATGCTCTACGGTCCTTCGGATCAGGTTGAAGCCCTACTCTCCGACCAGACCCGCGCAATCCATCTCTACAATTCACAGCTCAGGGAATTGGCAAGAGAGTCTCCACCGATTGGAAGCTTCATGGCGAAGCAGTTCGCTAAATTCGATCTCCGACAATGACTGCATTGGGTCGAAAGCGGGCGTTGCATGCAGCCTGGCCGGAAAGCGAATGTCTGCAATGAGTTGAATGCGGACACCAGCGGCCGGACTGACTTCCCCGGGAGCGAAGCCTGGAAGACTATTGCTTGGCGGGTTTATGGCCGTAACTCAGCACTCGGGAGACGCGCCATTTGCCGTCCTTCCCAAGCACCCAGACCATCGAGAAGCCGGCCTCACCGACAAGCTTCTCCTCCCCCGTCGCGCCGTGGCGCTCGTAGAAGACGTGATCGCCCACCTCCATGGCGCCCCAGCCTGGAATGGGATCCACATGCAATGATCCAGGAACCAGCGCACGCCGTGAGCGCCAGCTGGTCGGATCCTGAAGGTCTTTGCAGCGCTGTTTGAACTGGCCGACGAAGTCCTCGGGCTTTCGAACGTTGAAACCATCCTTGTCGTGATAGAATTCGATATCGTCGGTGAGCATCGCTCGAAATCGCACCGCGTCGCACGGGCCTTCAAAAAACAGTCTAAAGAGCGCAGCGTCGGCTTCCTGGATTTGGCGAGTGAGCTCGGGCCGGTCGGGAATCTTCACCGGCTGGACGGGCGCCGGCTGGGCGATGGCGGCGGTGGCGAAGAGAACGAGCATGAACATGCGGCACCCTACTGTATTAGTTTAATGATACAGCGAGGGCGCAAAGATTCAAGGCAAGGGCATCAAGCGCCGCCACCAGTGCGCTGAAAAGCCAGAACCGAGAGGGTCGAACGGCCCTGCTTCTATGGGTGAAAAACGGACGTGAGCGCAGTGTCGCGGTTATTGCTTGATTAGGGGCGGCGGGAAGTAGGTCCCCTCGGCGACGGCTCCGCGCGGGCCATAGAAGCGGAAGGTCAGCTTCCACGGCTTGCCCATTGTCGGAAGCCAGTTCCCATCAGGCGCATCGGCCGGCTGGTCCGGCGCAAAATAGAGCCTGAGCGATCCGTCCTTGCCGTAAGACAGGCCTGATTCGCGGTTCAGAAGAAACTTGTTGAGCGGATTGGGCAGCACTCGGCGGAATACCCGATCCACCGCAATCACCGACCAGAAGTATTTCGCATATTTCTCTGGCAGATCGTCGGCGGGGAACGTCAGGGTATAGGAGCCTTCCGGTTCGACCTGGGCGCCCGTGCTGTCCTCTGACCCGCTGTAATAGATCACTTCTTCCAGCACATTTGCCCAGATACCGGCGAAGTTGACGATCGTCCTAGTCAACCAGTCGTTGCCCCAATGGCCGCAGGACGAAGCGCGGACCCAGCCGTTCCCTTTCTTCCCGTGGCCAAGGATCGCTGCAGCGGCGCCAAAGTCCGCGAAGGCCTTCTCACGGATCACTTTGTCCAAGCGCTCGCGTCCAGCTGGCCCCTTGGCTAATTCCATGATGCTTCGGACCTTCGCCTGGAGGTCTTCGAGCGGACTGAGATCACCCTCCTGAAGCGCAAGCTCGGCGGAATCGAATGCCTCGACGCCCGGCAGATTTTCCATGTCGAACATGATCGTGCGCGGGATCTCGGGCAGCTCCGGCTGGCCTTTGATCTCGAATTTGAACTGGTGCTGGAGCGCGATCGCTCCATCCCAATCGTCGCCGAGTTCGACGCGAAGCAACACGCGCATCGTGTTTACCGGCACATCGACACGTTGCGCCGTGGCCGGAGTGTCGACGTTGCTGCCTTCGAGGCAGACCGCAAACAGGCCATTTGGATGATCGGGGAAAACCCGCTCGTTGAGATTGGCGACGGTCTCGCCCCAACCGTTCAGGAACTCAACGACGTAGTAGCGATCGGTAATTTCCGGGACCGTAACCAGAAGGAAGCTGTTCTCGTCGATCGCGACCCAGGCCTCGGAATAAGCGACATCCAAGTTTGGACTGGGCCAGTCCACCTGCCCCGGCTTGCGATGAAGAAGCGCGTTCCAGACGAACCCTTCCCGATCAAAATCAACCTGCTGTTGCCGTGTGATCAGCAGCCGCCCAAGCAGGTAGATATAGGCGTCGCTGATGTCCTGATCGCTGATCGCGGTAGCAGTTTGCTCCGGCTGCGCTTCGAGCGTCATGACGCCTCTCCTGTGGTGAGACGAGCGTTCTAAAACTTAGAATTGGAGCAGGGCCATCGGGTCAAACCCGCGACGTGGCCAATGTCCGTCATGGGTCGAAAGCAGACAATTGCGCCGTCAGTCGACGCGCTCGAAATCTCCCGGTTTCCAACTCCCGTCGAACGGCGCCGCTTGGCGTCCAAAGGTCTGGAAATAGATAAACCAACCACCGCCCGGGATTGTCTTGATCCGTTCGTCCTTGCCGATGGGCGCTTTGGGCCCGAAGAGCAGCTCAGCCAGGTCGCCTGACAAGCCGGGCCCCTTCTCAATAGGCAGGTCGTGACCGCGATGAAGGCGGTTCATCACATCAAGCCTGCCGCGCGCAACGCGTCCTCGATTGTTTTCGTGATGCCGCCGGCAAGTGGATGCGAGGAAGGCCGTTGGGGTGAACCTTTCTCGCGCGCGGCGCGGGGCTCGCGATCGACGAGAGCAGCGCCGGTTCGAGAGGTGCGCTCGTCGCACAAACCCCAGAAACGACAGATCTCTCGCGTCGAAGAGATTCCAGCTTCAAGCATGTAGGGACCGGCGACTTCGTCAAACTGCGCCTCCGCCGTGCTGAGCGGCGCGCCATGCCCCATGCCGGTAATGACGTATTCCTCAATCACCTCCCGGCCCTGAGCGTCGCACCACACGCGGTGGGGATAGCCACCGACCTTGTCGGTCCTGGTGGGACGTTTCATCGCGCCGTGCAGCGCACGCCACTGGTCGACGAGATCCTCCGCGTTGCTTGGATCAACAGTTCTGTCACTGCTGCCATGCCAGATCGAAAGGGTCGGCCACGGTCCGGGGTGCTTCGAAGCGGACCGGACAATCTCGGCAAGCTCGTCCGAAGCCGGACCACCGTGCCCGCGCATCCGGTCGAACGCTTCAGGGATCGACTGCGCCGTGCCGAACGGCAGCCCGGCGATGATCCCTCCGCCGGCAAAGACATCGGGGTAGGTCGCAAGCATGACAGCTGCCATCGCCCCGCCCGCCGAAAGTCCAGTGACATATGTTCGGGCGGGATCGGCGCCGTGGCGTTCATGCATCTTCGCAACCATCTGCCGGATCGACAGCGCTTCTCCGTGCCCGCGACTGGCATCGGTCTGCGAGAACCAGTTGAAACACATATTTGGATTGTTCGCCCTTTGCTGCTCCGGAAAAAGCAGCGCGAACCCGTACTCGTCGGCCGCTCGAGACCAGCCCGAGCTCCGGTTGTAACCCGAGGCATTCTGCGTACAGCCGTGCAGCACTACGATAAGAGGCGAGCCCTTGCGGAAGGTGTCTGGTATGTACGCCTTGGCTTTGAGCGCGCCTGGGTTCGATCCAAAGTCCGTGAATGTCGAAAGCTTGTCGTCCAGGCCGGCTGTATCGGCTGTTTCCAACCCGCGCATGGATGCCAAGCGGGTGATTGTGTCGTGAAGGCCGCGGATCACTCATCTCCTGACTGCCGACGTCAAAACAGATCGGCTGAAGCCATGAGATAGGGGTTTTGCTGCGCTGCACAAGTTATTGTGCGCTGCACAAAAGTGGAGGAGC
>DASSFK010000177.1:0-3045 GCA_035694565.1 Sphingomicrobium sp. | reverse complement strand
CGAGGTCCAGCCCTACAGCTATGCAAGCCGCGCCGGACGCTCTGCCGACGCATCGACCACGACGGTCCACGTCGGTCCGATCAGCGTCCGGGACGGCAAGGCCGATTATAAGGTCGACTGGAAGACCATCCGCGAAGCGGGCCCCGGGGGCCTTGCGTTCGACGCCTCGAAGGGCTGGATCGGCTTCACCGACAAATATTGGCTGACTGCGCTCGCCCCCCAGGGAACGACCAAGGATTCGTTCCGCCATTCGGAATCCGGACCTTACCAGGCTGATGCCCTGGCACCCTCGATCATCGTCGGTGCCGGTCAGACGGCGAGCTTCAAGACATCCGTCTTCTCCGGTGCGAAAGAGAAGGCGGCCCTCGATCGCTACGAAAACGCCGGCATTCCCCTGCTCTCAAAGTCGATCGACTGGGGCTGGTTCGAATGGTTCATGCGGCCGATCTTCGACCTTCTGAACTGGCTGTTCCAGCAGATTGGCAACTTCGGAGTGGCGATCATCTGCCTGACCCTGATCGTTCGCGGCCTGATGTTCCCGATCGCCCAGAAGCAGTTCCAGTCGATGGCCGCGATGCGCAAGCTCCAGCCGAAGATGAAAGCGATCCAGGATCGCTACAAGGACGACAAACCGAAGCTTCAGCAGGAGATGATGAAGCTTTACCAGCAGGAGAAGATCAATCCTGCCGCGGGCTGCCTTCCGATCCTGCTTCAGATCCCGATCTTCTACGCGCTCTACAAGGTGCTGATGGTCAGCGTGGAAATGCGGCATCAGCCGTTTGCGCTGTGGATCAAGGACCTGTCGGCGCCCGACCCGCTTACGCCGGTTAACCTGTTCGGCCTCCTCGACTTCACGCCGCCGCATTTCCTGTCGATCGGCGTTCTCGCGATCCTGCTCGGAATTACCATGTGGCTTCAGTTCAAGCTGAATCCGGCTCCCGTGGACCCCACGCAGCAGCAGATCTTTGCGATCATGCCGTGGGTCATGGTGTTCGTGATGGCGCCCTTCGCGAGCGGCCTGCAGCTTTACTGGGTGACCAGCAACGTCCTGACGATCCTGCAGCAGTGGTGGCTGTACAAGAAGTACGGTTTGCACTTCTCGGACACGCATCCGGCGACGACCTGACATGGACCAGGACCGAGAGGAGCTGGCAGAACGCGCCCGCAAATTGTTCGCGGGGCCCGTCGAGTTCCTGAAATCGGCGCCGGGACTGAAGTTCCTGCCTGATTCCGACTTTCCCGAAATCGCGTTCGCCGGACGGTCGAATGTCGGCAAGAGCTCGCTGTTGAATGCCCTGACCAACCGGAAAGGCCTGGCGCGCACGTCCAATACGCCGGGGCGGACTCAGGAGCTGAACTTCTTCGAGGTCGGACAGCCCACGCAAATCCGCCTCGTCGATATGCCGGGCTATGGCTTTGCCGAGGCTCCCAAGGACCTGGTGAAACGCTGGCGCTTCCTGGTGAATGACTTTCTTCGCGGACGTGCGGTGCTCCGGCGGGCAATTGTCCTGATCGACTCCCGCCACGGGATTAAGCCCGTCGACCTCGAGATCATGGAGATGCTCGACGGCGCTGCAGTGAACTACCAACTGGTCTTGACCAAGGCAGACAAGGTAAAGGCGACCGATCTCGCCGAGGTGCGGGAGCGGACGGCGGCCGAGGCAACCAAACATGCCGCGGCGCATCCGCAACTGATCACGACGTCCAGCGAAACCGGTGAAGGTATCGCCGAGTTACGTACTGCGATCCTCGAAGCCGCCACGACCTAGGAGAGTCCCTCTTGATCAAGCTCATCATCGGCAACCGGGCCTATTCCAGCTGGTCGATGCGTGGCTGGCTCGCGGTGAAGCAGTCGGGTGAAGAGTTCGAGGAACTTGTGGTCCCGATGTTCGACGAGGACTGGGAAAAGCGTCGAGAAGGCGACGAGTTCGCTCCTTCGCTCGGCAAGGTGCCGATCATGTGGGACGGCAGCTGCGTCGTTTGGGACAGCCTGGCGATCATCGAGTTTCTTGCCGACCGGGACGGCAAGGACAAATTCTGGCCGGAGGATTCCGCGGCCTGCGGCATGGCTCGTTCGATGGCTGCCGAGATGCACTCGAGCTTTGCGAACCTCCGACGCGAACTGCCGATGAATGTCCGCAAGACCTTCCCCTTCAGACCCTTGTCGGACGAAGTCACCGGCGAGATCGAGCGCATCCTCCAGCTCTGGGCTCAGGCTCGAGCGCGATTCGGCGGCATCGGCGGCGACTTCCTGTTCGGCAAGTGGTGTGCCGTCGACATCATGTACGCGCCGGTCGTGACGCGCTTCATCACCTATTCGGTGCCGATGCCGCCGTTCGCGGAGCTTTACATGAAAGCGGTGCTATCCCACCCGCATGTCGGCGAATGGATCGACAAGGCACAGGACGAGCCGTGGGTGATCGAGCATTACGAGCAGGAGCCCGCCTAGTCCGGGCGCGTGGTGTCGCCGAAGGGCGAGCCGTCCTTGTGAACGTAGCGGCCATCGGCGGTGAACAGCATGTCGATGTCCGAATAGCCGCCGCCGCTGTTCGTGCCTCCTCCGATTGCGAGAAAGGTGCAATCCTCGCTGCTTTCGTTGCAAAGGTGATGGCCGTCCCCGGTCCCTTTCGGCCACGCCGCAAGATCTCCGGGACGAAGGACCGTCCGCCCATCGTTTTCGACCAGCACGGCTATCCCGGAGAGCATCACCACGAACTCGTCCTCACCGTCGTGCCAGTGACGCTGGCTCGACCATGCGCCCGGCTTGAGAGTGACGTGGCTAACCCCGAAATCCGTCAGCCCGGTGGCCGGCGCCAGTCTCCGGTACCAGCGCCCAGCGACCGCCTCGTTGTGCGGCGGCGGATAGCCGGTGCGGTTCGTCTGCTCGATTGATTCAAGGTCAACCTTGGGCATGTCCCGCTCCTTTGCTACGCGGACATAATGTCAGTCGACCCAATCGCGCTTGCGCGGGACCTAATCAACTGCGCAAGCGTGACTCCGGCGCGCGGCGAAGTCTTCGACGTGCTGGAAGCGGCCCTGACGCCG
>DASSFK010000176.1:0-2935 GCA_035694565.1 Sphingomicrobium sp. | reverse complement strand
TCCGAGCGGAATGCGAGACGTAAACTCCGCAGTTCTGGAGATGTCTCATGAGCGTTCTCAATCTTAAGACCACCGCACTCGCACTCGTGGCTGGCGCAAGCCTCGCGGGCTGCGCCTACGGGCCATATGGCGGCCTCGGAGCGGGTGTCGGTTACAGCAACGGTTCTTACGATCCCTATTACAATGGGGGATATTACAACGGCGGCGGCTATTACGGCGCGGGCTACGGTTCCCCGTATGGATACGGCTACCCTTACAATGGGTACGGCTATGGCTACGGTTCGCCCTATTACGGCTGGTACGACGGCCAATATTATCCGGGCACCGGCTACTACGTGTACGATAGTCATCGGAACCGGCACCGCTGGACCGATGCTCAGCGTCGGTACTGGGAGCGCCAGCGCGGCGTTGCCACCTCCCGCGGCGGCGTGGCCGGAATCGTCGAAAACTGGGCCGACTTCCAGAATGGTCCTCGCGCGAACAACGCCGTTCGCCAGCAGTCCGTCGAGCGTCAGCGCATCCTCCGTGGCCAGCCGACCACTCAGCAACCGGCGCAGACCAGCCAGCCGCAACGGCGGACGGGTCGCACCGTGGTGCAGCAGGAGCAGGGTCGCCGGGGCTTCGGCGGCGGCCGCAAGCGCCACACTCAAGAAGACTAAAGGCTTTCGCCGGGGCGGCTCCTTGGCCGCTCCGGCGTATTTCTAATTCGCGTCCGGCCTGCACAGAATAAGAACGATCGACGTGAAGCGCATCACGGGGACGTCGTCTTGGTTGGTGACCGTCATTTCCGACCGGAACGATCCCAGCTGGGGCTTCGACTGCGACGGCCGCTTTTCGATGATCTTGCCGCGCACCTGCAGCGTATCGCCGGGATAGACCGGCTTCAGCCACCGCAGCTCGTCGATCCCCGGTGAGCCGAGCCCGGCCTGCTCCTCGTCGACGACATGCCGGGCAACCACGGCCATTGTCATCGCGCAAGTATGCCAGCCGCTCGCGGCGATCCGTCCAAAGTGCGTCTTGGCGGCTTCTTCATCGGAGAGATGAAAGGGCTGCGGATCATATTTGCGCGCGAACTCCAGCACTTCCTCGCGCGTGACTTCATAGGAGCCGAAATAGGTTTCCGCTCCGACTTCCAGATCCTCGAAATATCGCATTGTCGGCGCATAGCGAGCGCCATGACTTGGCGCGAGAGCAAAGGCCGCGCTACGAAACGGCCGTGGCAACCGAAGCTTCCATGACCAGCCGATGGCACCCGCGCCTGATCGAGGCGGCGAAGGCCTTGAACGAGAACCGTTTCGATGTTGCCGAACGGATTTTGAAGCCGCACCTCAAGGATGACCCGTTCGATGTCCGGGCCATCCGAATGCTTGCGGAGCTGGCGGCGCGGCTTGGGCGGCTCAAGGATTCCGAGACTCTGCTTCGTCGAGCACTCGAGATCGACCCGAACTTCACAGCGGCCCGCGCCAATCTCGCAATGGTTCTTGGAAGGCTTGGCCGGGCGCCGGAAGCGCTGGAACTCCTCGACGCGATCTTCGAGGCGGAGCCCGATCGCGTGGGCCATCTCAACCTCAAGGCGGCGACGCTCGGTCGGCTGGGAGACTTCGAACAGGCCCTCGAACTCTACCGGCAGGTCCTCGGCCGGGCGCCCAACCAGCCTCGGGTATTGATGAGCTATGGCCACATGCTGAAAACCGTCGGGAAGGTGGACGAGGCCATCCCCACCTATCGCAGGGCGATCGCCATCAACTCAGCGTTGGGTGAAGCGTGGTGGAGCCTTGCAAACCTGAAGACCGTCCGCTTCTCCCAAGAGGACATTGTCGCGATGGAGCAGGCCCTTTCCCGCTCCGACCTCAAGGACGACGACCGCTTCCACGTCGAATTCGCGCTCGGCAAGGCGCTCCACGACCTCGGGCGAAGTGAAGAGGCGTTTGGGCACTACGCGGCGGGCAATGCGCTTCGGCGCCAATACCACCCGTTCCAGGCCGACCACCTCAGCCAGCTCGTCGACAGAAGCATCGAGCTGTTTACCGCCGAAGTGCTGAAGGCCCCGGGCGGAAGCAATGCGCCCGATCCCATTTTCGTCGTCGGAATGCCTCGCGCCGGATCGACTCTGGTCGAGCAGATCCTGTCGTCGCACAGTCTGGTCGAGGGGACGTCGGAGCTGCCGGACATGCCCGCCATCGCTCGCGGGCGCGGGAAGTATCCGGCATCGGCGGTCGAACTGAGCGTCGAAGAGCGCCGTGAGGCCGGTCACGAGTATCTGAAGAGGAGCGCGGTCCAGCGCCGTACCGACCGGCCTTTCTTCATCGACAAGCTGCCGAACAACTGGATGTTCGTGCCGTTCATCCAGCTCGTGCTTCCGAACGCGAAAATCGTCGACGCCCGGCGGCACCCGCTCGGCTGCTGCTTTTCCAACTTCCGCCAGCATTTCGCCCGGGGACAGGACTTCACCTACGACCTCGGCGATCTGGGCAGCTACTACTCGGATTACGTCCGGCTGATGGCCCACATGGACAAGGTCCTCCCTGGGCGCGTCCATCGTGTGACCTACGAGCGGATGGTCGACGACACGGAAGCCGAAATCCGCGCACTGCTCGACTATTGCGGGCTCGAGTTCGAACCGGCCTGCCTTTCCTTCTACGAGACCGAGCGCGCGGTTCGGACTCCGAGCTCGGAGCAGGTTCGCCGTCCGATTTATCGCGACGCGACCGAAGAGTGGCGGGCGTATGACGCGCATCTCGAGCCGCTCAAGCGCGCCCTTGGCCCCATTCTCGACGCCTATCCGGCCACTCCCGCCGAATTTCTGTAGCGCCGCTGTCACAATCCACAGGGAAGTGACGGCTGTGCAACGACTGGCCGTTGACAAGTCGAAGCTGCTCTGCCGCGATGGGCCCACATTGGTCAGAAGGGGGCTTCGATGACCGCTCGGAAGATT
>DASSFK010000175.1:0-2940 GCA_035694565.1 Sphingomicrobium sp. | reverse complement strand
AGGCTCTTATAGGCATCGGGAAGGCCGACATATTTTCCGACCACGCCGATCGTCACTTCGCTCTCGTAGTGATCGATCCGGTCCATGATCTCGATCCAACGGGATAAATCGGGTGCCGGCGCATCCTTGATGCCGAAAGCGTGGAGGACTTCGTCGTCCAGGCCGGCCTCGTGATATTGCAGAGGCACATCGTAAATGTTCCGGGCATCGAGCGCGGGGATGACGGCGGATTTCCGGACGTTGCAGAATAGAGCGATCTTTTCCCGCTCTGCTTCGGGCAGCGGACGATCGCTGCGACAGAGCAGCACTTCTGGCTGGACACCCAGGCTCGACAATTCTCGAACCGACTGCTGCGTGGGCTTCGTCTTCAGCTCGCCAGCGGCAGCGATCCATGGAACCAGCGTCGTGTGAACGCTGACCGTCTGATCGCGTTCGAGGTCGTTGCGAAGCTGCCGGATCGATTCGATGAACGGCAGACTCTCAATATCCCCGACCGTGCCGCCGATTTCGCAGATCACAAAGTCGCAGCCATCAACATCCGAAACTGCGAATTCCTTGATGGCGTTGGTGACGTGAGGGATAACCTGCACCGTCGCCCCGAGGTAGTCGCCGCGGCGCTCCTTCGCGATAATGTCGCGATAAATGCGGCCAGTCGTGATGTTGTCCGACTGGCGCGAGGACACGCCGGTGTATCGCTCGTAGTGACCGAGATCGAGGTCGGTCTCGGCCCCATCGTCGGTCACATAGACCTCGCCGTGCTGATACGGCGACATCGTCCCGGGATCGACGTTCAGATAGGGGTCGAACTTCCGGATGCGGACCTTGTAGCCACGCGCCTGAAGCAACGCCCCGAGAGAGGCTGATAGAAGACCCTTACCAAGCGATGAGACCACGCCGCCGGTGACAAATATGAACCGCGCCATGGGATTCGGGGATTAGGGGCGAACCGCGCAACCGCGCAACCCGCCCCGCGAAAAAAATATGATTCCGTTGGCGTTACTGAGCGAGAGGAACGGCCGGCTCGGTCTGGTTCGTCGGCTGGGCCGGCTGCTGTTGAGGCGCAGCGGGCGTCGTCGCCGGCGCTGGTGCCGGGGCGACCTGGTTCGCCAGGGACGTGTCGATCTTCGTCGGTTCGCGCGAAGCACCGGCAATGGCGGCAAGAACGATCGACAATATGACGAACAGGCCGCCAAGGATGGCCGTCGAACGCGTCAGGAAATCCGCTGCGCCGCGAGCCGTCATGAAGCCCGACGAGCTCCCGCCAACGCCAAGACCGCCGCCTTCGGAACGCTGCATCAGGATGACGCCAACCAGCGAAGCGGCGACGAGCGTCTGAACGATCAGAAGAAACTTGAACATGACGGCCTTTCAGGGAGTAGCGGCGGGCATCTAGCTGTCGACGCCCGCCGTTTCAATGCCGCGAGAGCCTACTGGCTTCCGCCAGCCGGGGCCGCCTGGGCCTGAAGCTCGGCTGCCGTCAAACCGACGACAACCTCGCCATTGCCCGCCGCGACGCCGGAACGAGGCACCCGGACGAGAGCGCCCGACGCGAGCTTGACGGTGACCGTGTCGGCATCGACAGCATCGATGGTGCCGGCGACGGCTCCGTCGCTGCCCTTCACCGTTGCGCCGGCGGCAATCGACTTGGCAGCTTCGGCCTGGGACTTTTCAATCTCAGCATTGAGCTGAGCCTGAGTCATTCCGAACA
This sequence comes from Sphingomicrobium sp., assembly GCA_035694565.1. Taxonomy (GTDB): domain Bacteria; phylum Pseudomonadota; class Alphaproteobacteria; order Sphingomonadales; family Sphingomonadaceae; genus Sphingomicrobium. Next base: position 1,232 of record DASSFK010000175.1, on the reverse strand, counting down.
GCAGCTTGCCCTCGTTCGGCGTAAAGCTGGCCTTGGAAAGCGCAACTTCATGTTTGTCGGTCTTCACGATGACGTTGCCGCCATCGACGCGGACGACGGTGCCCACGGCCGCGCCGGCGGTGTCAACCACCTGCTGTCCGGCAGTTTGGGCAAGCGAAGGCGCCATCGGCGCAGCGACGGTCAAAGACAGAACCGCGATCGAACGAAGTACGAGTTTCATGGGCTCCTTTCCCGAAATGAATCGCAAATGTGAGATTGATGCTGATTACTTGCTGAACAGCTATGGCGCCGAAGCCGCCGCGGCAACGATCGGAACGAATTTTTCTGCGGTCAGGCTCGCACCGCCGACGAGAGCGCCGTCGACATCGGCGACTGCAAAGATCTCGGCCGCATTGGCGGCGTTCACCGACCCTCCGTAGAGGATCCGAATCTCATTTCCGGCCTCGCCATATGCAGCGACCAGCCGTTCGCGCAGTGCCGAGTGCATTTCCCCGATATCGGCATTCGAAGCGACCTTTCCGGTTCCGATCGCCCAGATCGGCTCGTAGGCGATTGCCAGGGATGACACGCCGCTAACGCGCGGAAGGGACGCGTCCAGCTGCGCCTGGACCGTCGCCACAGCCATGCCGGCCTCACGCACGTCGAGGCTTTCGCCGACGCAGAGGATGACTTTCAGACCGCCGGCGAGCGCTGCCTCCGCCTTCTGTCGAACCTCGTCGTCGCCCTCATGCTGGGCTTCGCGCCGCTCGGAGTGTCCGACGATCGTCAGGATTGCGCCGGCATCCCGCAACATGGCCACCGAGACGCACCCCGTGTGCGCGCCCTTGTCCGCGAAGTGGACATCCTGAGCCCCGATAGGAATGTCGGTGACCGCCCGCGCGGCCCGTTCGATCAGGATCGCCGGCAGGCACAGCGCCACGTCGACGTTGCGAAACGGCTTCGCTCCGTCCGCAATGGCCTTGATCTCGGCCAGGTCGGAGGAGAGCCCGTGCATCTTCCAGTTTCCGACGACGTATTTCCGGCGTGCCATTCCCTGCCCCCGAAGTGAGAAGCGCAGCACCTAGCTTCCGGAATCGAATGTTGGAAGCGGCGCTTGATGGTCCGGAAAGCGGGACCTAAAGCGGCACCTCCACATCGGCCTCAGGCGGAGCCTAAATGCTTGCATCCTTCCGCCGACTGTCAAAATCGACCGTCGGTACTTCCATCATGGTCATCATCCTCGTCCTGATCCT
>DASSFK010000174.1:0-2171 GCA_035694565.1 Sphingomicrobium sp. | reverse complement strand
AGCAGGCGCTCGGCGCCGCGAAGGGCACGCCACTTCGCTGCGTCGATCTTCAGGTCCATTGAAGCCTGCGCCCCAGGTTTACGATCATCGCGGCCGTCGCTCCCCAGATCCGGCGGTCGTTCCACATGATCTCGTAGTAATAGCGCTCACGTCCCTGGAACAGAGCGCTCTTTCGGTGCTGGTTTTCCGGGTCGAGGATGAAGGAGAGGGGCGCCTCGAACCAATCGGCGACCTCATGCTCGTGGGGCTGGAGCTGCTGATCCGGCCTTACGACCGCGAGCACCGGGGTCACCAGATAGCCGGTGACCGTCCGATAGGCGTCGAGTTCGCCGACAACCTCCGCTGCCTTTGGGTCGAGGCCAAGCTCCTCCCAGGCTTCCCGCAGTGCGGCTCCAATGGCATCTTCGCCGGGATCGATGCGACCGCCTGGGAAAGCGACCTGGCCGGCATGGGTGCGCATATGCTCGCGCCGCACCGTCAGGATGACACCGGGCTCGGTCCGATCCGTAATGCCGATCAGCACCGCGGCGCTTACGCTCGCACCTGTGCGTTCCTCGGGAATATCTCCGGCCAGCGGCGGAAGAATGCAGGCGGTAGCGAGGGCGCCGCGAAGACGATCCGCGAGGGTCATGCGGCCGCGAGCGGAAAGAAGTGGCCGCTGCTCCACACGCCTGGCGGATCACCGCCTTCCTCAAGGGCAATTTCGGCAAGCTCATAATAGATCGCGCGCGAGAGCTCGGCCTCCAGCCCATGCCGGACCTCGACGCGCGGTGAAGGTCCTTGCCCAGTCTCGACCAGCCTTAGGGGATTTTCTGCGCCGACAATCAAGGCGTCCCCGCTGTCCAGCTTCAAGGCAATTGTCCGGTCCTTGCCACTGCCTTCGGACCGCATCTCGAGCGCCCGGAAGGCCGTTGTCTCGACGTCGATCTCGAGTTTCTCGACCGGCGTGACCAGGACGTGAGTGCCGTCAGGATCACGTCTCAGAACAGTCGAAAAGAGGCGGACCATCGCCGGCCGGCTGATCGGGCTCCCTTGGTGGTACCAGGTGCCGTCGCGAGCGATCCGCATCTCGCTATGCCCGCAATGTTGTGGGTTCCACGCGTCGACCGGCGGCAGCCGCCGATTGTCGATCAGCTTTTGCAGATCGGCCAGGCTGAGGCCTTGCAACTCAAGCGGCGGGCGGCTCTCGGGCATGACTCGTCATTGCTTCGGCGCGCGTGCGATGACAACAGAGCGTCGATGCAGGATCAGCCGCGTACAGCGATCGTAACCGGGGCGGGCAAGCGCGTTGGCTCCGTCATTGCCACCAGGCTGGTGGCTGACGGCTGGAATGTCGTCGCGCACGTTCACCACGAAGAGGACGAAGTCCCCGGCGGAGCCGTGAAGGCGGTCGCCGAGCTCTCTGATCTGTCGTGTGCGGATTCGATCTTCGCGGCCGCAGAAGGTCTTCCGCCGGTACGGTTGCTGGTAAACAATGCGGCGCGGTTCGCAGCCGATGCGCTGAGCCAGTTCAAAGCGGACGAGCTCGAGGACCACATGGCCGTGAACTTGCGCGCGCCGATATTGCTAAGCGAGGCCTTTGCACGCCTGCATTCGGGCGACGATGGGCTGATCGTCAATCTCCTGGATTCGAAGCTGGTGGCACCCAATCCGGACTTCCTGAGCTACACTTTGTCGAAACAGGCGCTTGCCGGCTTCACCGAACTTGCGGCGAGGGCGCTCGCGCCCAGGGGAATTCGCGTCAATGCCATCGCCCCAGCGCTCATGCTTCGTTCCGCCGGCCAGACCAAAGAGAATTTCGAGCGGGTGCACGCGCTCAACCCGCTCCGGCGAGGAGTCGAGCCCGAGGATGTCGTGTCCGCTTTGCGCTATTTCATTTCCGCTCGCGCCGTGACCGGCGAGACAATCGTTATCGACGGCGGGCAGCGGTTCACGCCGCCGCCGCGCGACGTCCAGTTCCTGGAGGATTGATGACCGAGACTCGTCCGAAGCTTGAGGGACTGATCCCCGACAGTCTGAAACCGCGAAGCGCGCGAATCTTTCTCGATTCGCTGGAGGTGATGGCGGACATCGGATTCCACGAATTCGAGATCGGAGTTCCGCAGAGATTGATGGTGACGGTCGAAATCTGGCTCGACCATGTCCCACCCGCCGATTGCGACGACCCGGCG
>DASSFK010000173.1:0-7526 GCA_035694565.1 Sphingomicrobium sp. | reverse complement strand
CGCTTACCCTGAAGCACGAATTCCTTCGACTTTGAGCCAACGCTGGGCATCGCGTCGGTGACGAGCATGAACCTGTCGTGCGGCTTGCAGCGAAGCGCGATCCTGAGTGTCTCCGGGCTGACGTGCTGGCCGTCGACGATGATACCACACCAGGTGGAATCGCTTTCGAGCGCTGCGCCGACCACCCCGGCCTCTCGTGCCCCAAGCGGGGACATCGCATTGAACAGGTGTGTCACTCCGGAAAGACCGGCATCGATGGCCGCACGGACATCGGCATAGCGGCCATTGCTGTGCCCCGCCGACACGATCACGCCCGCCGCAACGAGGCGCGCGATCATCGCCGGTGTCGTGCACTCCGGCGCGACCGTCACCATCGTCCGGCCACTTCTCATCGAGGTAAGGACGTCGTAGCCCTCCTCATCGAGTGCTCGGATCTTGTCCGCGTCGTGAATCCCCTTGCGATGCTCGTTGAGGAACGGTCCCTCGATGTGGATGCCGAGGACTCCGGGCACGTTTTCCGCAATCGCGGCCTCCACCGCCTCAATTCCGGACCGAATTACGTGAAGATCGTCGCTGATCAGGGTTGGGAGGAAGCCGGTGGTGCCAAAGGTGCGATGGGCTCGCCCTATCGTTCGAATGGTGTCGATTGTGGGGGCGTCGTTGAACAACACACCGCCACCTCCATTCACCTGCGTGTCGATGAAACCGGGCACGAGCAGGCCGCCCTGGAGATCGTGCCGGTCCATGCCGGCGGGTAATTGCGTCTGTTCGATCACGGCGACGATACGGCCGGAATCCACGACAACGGCCTTGCCGTTGGCCAAATGGCCGTCGAGCAGAACCCGACCATTTATGAGGGCCACTGCCATCAGAGCGTCTCTGTCACCTTCAGGAGGTGAGGCGGTCGATCGGGATCGAGACCCCGGAGCAGCGACAGCGAGTTTGCCGCGCGGTAGAGCGCTTGAATCTGGAGCAGGGGTTCGATCAGTTCGTGAGCGGCCGGGATCGGCAGCGTTTGCGCTCCGGCGACATTGCCGCCCGCGACGAACACCGGTGCCCCGTGCTCGAGGACGTCACGAACAAGGTCGTCAATTCCTTCGCCTGTCTCGTCAGACTGGCGAAAGACCAGAAGCGGGAAGTCGCTCCCGACCAGCGCCATCGGACCGTGACGGACTTCCGCAGCGCTGAAGGCCTCGGCGTGAATCCGGCACGTCTCCTTGAACTTGAGGGCGGCTTCCTGAGCTATTCCCAAACCCGGTCCCCGGCCAATCACATAAAGACCGCGAGCATCCGCGAGGGCCCCGACGAGCGGCGACCAATCGCAAGCCCACGCGTCCCTGAGCAGCATCGGAGCCGAATGCAGGGCCGCTCGAAGCTCGGCGTCGTCGCTCCATTCGGCCACCAGATGCAGCAGCGCGAACAGGCTTGCGATATAGGATTTCGTCGCGGCGACGCTGGTTTCCGGCCCGCCTCGCAGCGGGATGGTCACATCGGACCGTTCTGCCAACGGGGAATCTTCGGCATTCACCATGGCGACGGCAAACGCTCCTGCCTTCCGTGCCTGGCTGACGGAGGCGAGGATGTCCGGGCTTCGGCCTGACTGCGAAACGGCAAGCGCCAGCATCTTGGTCAAATCGGGCGTGTCGCCATAGACAGACGACACGGAAGGCGCCGCCGAAGTCGTGAGCACGCCGGCGCGGGTTTCGATCACATATTTCGCGAAGGTGGCGGCATGGTCAGAGCTCCCGCGGGCGTAGGTGACGACGCCCCGCGGGGGGTCGGCCCGGAGCCGTTCGGCGAGCCTTCCGACGATATCGCCGTTTGCAGCGAGCTGCCGCGCGACAACATCGGGCGCTTCGGCGGCTTCCACGAACATCCGCGTCTCGTGCGCCCCTGCCGTCATGCCCGCGCGTTCAGTTCGGCCACGAAATCGTAGGTATCGCCGCGATACCAGCTCTCGGTTGCCTCGATCACTCGACCATCGTCGAGGAAGCCGCGCCGTTCGATGTAGAGTCCGGGTGCCCCGGTCTCGACGCCCAGCAGTTTTGCACGCTCTGAGTCAATCAGCACCGCCCGCAGCCGTTGCAGGGCGCGCGTCGGCCTGTTCCCCTCCGCCTGCAGCGCCGCATAGAGCGAATCCTTCACCGTTTCCGCGCTGCTGAGGCCGAAGCCAGGCACTTTCGAATATTCCAGGGCCATCGGCAGGTCGTCGGCAAACCGGATTCGGTTGAACCGGTAGACCGGCGCGCCGGGGCTGAGGCCCAGAGCCAGGGACTCTTCCGGAGTCACGGTTCCAGATGCTCTCATGAGCCACTCGCTTCTCGGCATGCGGCCGCGCGCCGCCATGTCTTCCGAGAAGGACGTGAGCTTGGCGAACTGCTTCTCGACCCGGCCGCTGACAAATGTGCCGGCACCCTGCTTACGCAGAAGGAGACCTTCCGCAACGAGCCCGTCGAGGGCCTTGCGGACGGTGATTCGAGACACGGAAAAATCGCCTGCAAGCTCCCGCTCCGGAGGAAGTGCGTCCTGGGGACCGAGGACAGACGTTTCGATCGCACGGCGAAGCGCGTCCTGGAGCCGTCGATAAAGCGGCCCCTGTCCCTCAAGTCCCCCGATTCGTTCTGCCAAGCTTGCCACACAATGCTCCCCCGCCGGTAACGCATAGCATAATACCAATTTGGTACCATACGCCAAATGAAATTTGTTATCTTACAGGCAAGCCGGGCCATCCGCTGCCCTCTTGACCTTTAATTGTAATTGATGAATGGTCTGCAAATTGCGGACCATTGGTCTTCATTTGGCGTTACGCAAATGAATGCCATTGCCCGCTAAGGGGGAGATACGGCTATGGCCATCCGGCATTTCATGATCAGCTCGGCGAGCGCGATCGCGCTTTTCGCGGGCAGCGCGCACGCCCAATCCACTGACCCCAACCAACCGCCGACCAATGCGCCGCCGTCTGGCGGAGCCCAGCCGGCGCCGAGCGATACCGGAAGCAATGACGAGATCGTCGTCACTGGCTTTCGTGGGGCCCTTGCCGAGAACATCGAAGCCAAGCGCGAGTCGACGGTCATTGCCGACATCCTGACGGCCGAGGACATCGGCAAGTTCCCAGACAAGAACGTTGCCGAAGCGCTCCAGCGCATCCCTGGCGTCGTGATCAACCGCGAATTCGGCGAAGGCGAGCGGGTCAGCGTCCGCGGCACGGACAAGAACCTCACCAAAACGCTGCTCAACGGACACAATGTCGCGACCGCCGACTGGTTCATCCTCGATCAACTCGCCGCGACGCGCGCGTTCAACTATCTGACGCTTCCTGCCGAAATCGTCGGGCAGCTGGATGTCTACAAGAGTCCGCAGGCGGATATCGAGGAGGGCGGTGTCGGCGCGACCATCAACGTCCACACGCGCAATCCGCTGGACCTCGATCCGTTGACCATCTCGGCGTCGGCGCAGATCGTCTACAGCGAACGGGCCGACAAATGGAATCCGCAGGCGTCGGGCCTCATCAGCTGGAAGAATGCGAGCGAGACCTTTGGCGTCCTGCTGGGCGCGGTTTACCAGAAGCGCGATATTCGTCGCGACGGCGTCGAGGTGCTGACCTACTTCAGGGATCCGAACATCGCTGGCGGGGCGCAGATCCCGGGCCTGATCGGCTCGGCCCTGTTCCAGCAGGAGCGCGAGCGGTACGGCGGGAATATTGGTCTGCAGTTCCGGCCCAGCGAAGCTTTCGAGATCAACTTCACCGGCCTCTACACCCGCTTCAACGCCGACAATCTCAACGAGAATTTCATGGCCTGGGGCTCCCAGGCGATCGGCGGCGGCGGCACCCTGACCGACTTCACCGTCGAGGACGATACCGTCACGAGCGGTACGATCACTTCGACGCCGGGCGGTCGCGGCGTGGTGTACGACGCGATTGACCGCCTCGCATTTTCCGAAGTGTTTTCAGGCGATCTCGACGCTCTGTATCACCTCAACGACCAATCCAGATTGCACTTCCGCGCCGGCTATACGAAGGCGCGGGGCAATACCAAGGCCCAGCCTTTCTACGAGGGTGGAGCGCCGGCCGCCTTCTCGTTCGATCTCACCGGGCGAACGCCGCAGGTAAGCTTCACCGGCATCGATCCGACGAACCCCGACGACCTCATTTTTGATTTCGGGTCGCTGCACAAGATCACCAACAGCGACAAGGAATGGTACGGCTACCTCGATTATGAACAAGAGCTCACGTTGGGCCCCATAAACGCGATCAAGGTTGGGGCAAAATACACCGACCATGACCGCAAGACCGGATTCCTGGCGACCACGTTCGGAGGCTTTTTCCTGCCGCTTCGCGACACGGCCTGTGGCGGACCCTGCACGTCAGGCGATTTTGCCGATGGGCTGACGCCGGGGGACTTCCTCGACCACATCGCGCTGCCGGGAACGCTTACGAGCTATTGGCAGGTTGACCGGGACAAGCTCGAAGAAATCTATTTCGGCTTCCCCGACCTTCAGCGCGTCCTCAATCCGACGGAGAATTTCTCGATCAACGAGAAAACCTACGGCGGCTATGCGATGGCCAAGTTCGGCGGCGACAACTGGCGGGGCAATATCGGCCTGAGAATCATTCGGACCGACCAGACGTCGCGAGGCAACCAGCTGTTCGCCAGCAATCCGCCGCCGGATGCGATCAGCAATCCGTTTGGCGCCTATCTGCCGATCGTGATCGAGAGGCACTACACCGACTTCCTGCCAAGCGCGAACGTCAGCTTCGACTTGATGCCGGAGCTCGTGCTTCGTTTCGCGGCAGCGCGCACCATGGCGCGACCCGACTATACGGATATCGTGCCTCGCGTGAGCCTGAACCCGGGCGCGCTGACCGGCAGCGGCGGCGATCCCAACGTCGATCCGTTTCGCGCCAACCAATACGACGTCTCGATCGAGTGGTATCCCGATCGCGAAACGATCGTCGCCGCGGCGCTCTATTACAAGGACATCCAGTCCTACATCGTGAACACCACGACCCAGGAAATATTCCCGATCGAAACGGAAACCCCCAACCTGTCGCGCTGCACGCTGGTAAGCGGGGACACGTATAACTGCCTGTTCGACATCAACCGCAGATCCAATGGGGCGGGCGGCAGCAACAAGGGAATCGAACTCCAGGTTCAGCGTCCGATCTGGGGCGGCTTCGGGGCGATCGCAAACTACACCTATTCCGATGCAAAATCGGACGACGGCAATCCGATCCCGGGCAATTCCAAGCATGCCTTCAACCTGACCGGCTATTACGAGCAGGGGCCGATTTCCGCCCGCCTGTCGTACACGTATCGGTCGAAGTTCTTCATCGACATCGATCGTGCATCGCCGCTCAATCAGAAGGCGACGCAGTCGCTTGATGCGTCGGCGAGCTACAAGGTCACGGAGAACATCTGGATCACGGCCGACGCGGTCAACCTCACCAACGACAAGATCGAGCAATATTCGGGAACGACCACCAGGCCGCGCGCCATTTATGACAACGGGCGGCAGTTCTACTTCGGCGCCCGAATCCGTTATTGAGGGCGGGGAATGCGGCGCGGGGCTGAAAGCGGCTCCGCGCCGCTTACTGCCGGAGGGGTGCGACGCGTGATTGGCCGGGTGAGAATGTTGCTTGTCCTGGCCCTGCTTTACCCGGGGTGCGCTTTCGCGGCTTCGCCAAGATTGTTGCCGATGCCGCGAGAGGTCGTGGAGCACGAGGGCAGCTTCCTACTCTCGCCATCGACAAGGATCAGCGTCCCCCCAGACGACAGGGGCGGCGCTGTCGCGGCGAATTATCTCCGCGACCTGCTGGCGCGAAGCAATTCGCTGGACCTCAAGGTCACAAAGGGTGCGGGGGCAATCCGCTTCGTTCGAACGCGCGGACTCCCGCCTGAAGGCTATGAGGTTGAAAGCCGCCGCGACGGCGTGACGGTCTCCGCGTCGACGGACGCCGGCTTGCTGTATGGCGCGATCACCGTGTGGCAGCTGGCTTCCGGGGAAAAGACCAACGTCATCCCCGCGACCTCGATCCGGGACATGCCGAGGTTCGGTTGGCGCGGGCTGATGCTCGATAGCGCCCGGCACTTCCAGTCGCCCGAGTTCATCAAGCGGCTTGTCGACTGGATGGCGGTCAACAAGCTCAACACGCTTCACTGGCACTTGGTCGACGACCAGGGCTGGCGCCTGGAAATCAGGAAATATCCGAGGCTGACGGAGGTTTCGGGATGGCGGCGTCCCGCAACCGCGCCGGGAGCTCCACCGCTTCCCCGTGTCGGGGGATTTTACACGCAAGACCAGGTTCGCGAGATCGTCGCCTATGCGGCCGCCAGGAACATCACAATTGTTCCGGAAATCGAAATGCCGGGCCACGCTTTGTCGGCGATCCGGGCCTATCCCTCGCTGGGAACGGGCGCTCCGGTTCCGCCTGGCGTCGAGTCCGATTGGGGCGTGTTTCCGTGGCTCTACAACCTCGACGACAGCAGCTTCGCGTTCCTCGAGGACGTGCTCCGCGAGACGATGGCCTTGTTCCCGTCGACCTACATTCATGTCGGCGGTGACGAAGCCGTGAAAGACCAATGGAAGGCGTCTCCCAAAATCCAGGCGCGGATGATGGCGCTCGGGATCAAGGACGAACATGACCTGCAAAGCTGGTTCATGTCGCGCATCGGCAGGTTCCTTTCCGCCCACGGGAGGCGGATGGTCGGCTGGGACGAAATTCTGCAGGGCGGCATTCCGAACAATGCGACGATCATGTCGTGGCAGGGCACGGCCGGAGCCATTGCCGCGGCGAAGGCCGGCCACGATTCCGTCCTGAGCCCGGCACCGACCCTCTATTTCGATAACCGGCAGGGATTCGGCGCGATCGAGCCCCCCGGACGCGGCAATCTTGTCGATCTCGCGAGCGTCTACGCGTTCGACCCACTGCCTTCAGAGCTTACGGCGGACCAGCAGAAGCATGTCCTGGGAGTCCAGGGCAACCTCTGGACCGAGCACGTGCGGACCGAGGACCGCGCAATGTGGAACAGCTTCCCGCGTGCGAGCGCGGTTGCCGAGATCGGCTGGTCCAATCCGACGAAGCCCGATTTTGCCGACTTCATCGATCGGCTTGTGCCGCAGATGCAACGGATGAGTGCGCTTGGACTGACTCCTGCCGCGAGCCTGTTCGCTGTGAAAGTCGAAACCAGCTTCAATCCCCCCGCGAATGTTGCGGCGGTCGCGCTTTCCAGTCAGTCCGGTCTGCAGATCCGCTACACGCTTGATGGAAGCGCGCCGAGCGAGGTCTCGAGGCTCTATGGATCGCCGCTGCAGCTGACAGTCCCGACTCGTCTTCGTGCGGCGACGTTTCACGGGCCGCGTCCGCTCCCCGGAGCGATCGACCAGCTTGTCGATGCCCGCTTCGTGCGCCGGCGCACCGACGAGGAACTCCGGACGTGCAGTGCGAAAGTTCGGCTCGCGCTCGAGGACGACTATCCCGGCAACGGTCCGCGGGCGGTGTTCGTGACGGACATCTTTGAACCGTG
>DASSFK010000172.1:0-3255 GCA_035694565.1 Sphingomicrobium sp. | reverse complement strand
GTCTGGAACAGGAAGAGGAACGCTCCGGTGATCAGGGCATGGGTCACGCCGAGCAGCACCGGGATCAGGTCGAGCCCGGTAACCCGCCAGTCGGACAGGGATGCCTCGTCGGAGGTTTCGGGCGCGCGCAGTCCAAACCAGAGGGCCTCCCTGATGGAAACCTTCGTCGTTTCGGCACCGAATTTTTCGACCGCTCTCGCGAATCGCGCTTTGCGCATTCTAGGACCTTTGTTGCGGGTCCCCCCCGCTGACAAAGGTCCTTAAGTCAGAAGGCGTTAATGCTCGGGCTAAAGAACAAGGTTACCGGCGCTTTACTATTTTTCTTCAGGCAGGAAGTCGGGCACCGAAAGGTAGCGCTCGCCGGTGTCGTAGTTGAAGCCGAGAACCCGGGCATTCGGACCCAGTTCGGGCAGCTTCTGCCTGATCGCGGCGAGCGTCGCGCCCGACGAGATTCCCACCAGCAGGCCCTCTTCGCGAGCGGCGCGACGGGCCATGTCCTTGGCGTCGTCCGGAGTGACCTGGATCACTCCATCAAGGACACTGGTATCCATGATCGCGGGAATGAAGCCGGCGCCGATGCCCTGGATCGGGTGGGGGCCCGGTTCGCCGCCGGAAAGGACCGGGGAGAGCGTCGGCTCGACCGCATAGACCTTGAGGTTCGGCCATTCCTTCTTGAGCACCTCGGCGCAGCCGGTGATGTGGCCGCCGGTGCCGACTCCGGTGATCAGCACGTCGGGCGGGCCGTCGGCGAAGTCGCGCAGGATTTCCTGGGCAGTCGTCCGGCGATGGACTTCGAGGTTGGCCGGGTTCTCGAACTGCTGCGGCATCCACGCATTGGGAGTCGCCTCGATGATCTCCTGGGCCCGGGCGATCGAGCCCTTCATTCCCTTCTCGCGAGGGGTCAGCTCGAACTCGGCGCCATAGGCGAGCATCAGTCGGCGCCGTTCGACGCTCATGCTGTCGGGCATGACGAGGATCAGCCGATAGCCCTTGACCGCAGCGACCATCGCCAGGCCGATGCCGGTGTTTCCGGAGGTCGGCTCGACGATTACTCCGCCGGGCTTCAGCTTGCCGCTGCGCTCGGCGTCCTCGACCATGGAGAGGGCGATACGGTCCTTGATCGATGCTCCGGGGTTCGACCGCTCGGACTTGATCCAGACGTCCGAATTGTCGCCGAACAGCCGGTTGATTCGGATGTGCGGGGTGTTGCCGATCGTCTCGAGAACAGTGTTGGCTTTCATCCGGCGGTCTCCTTTTCAAGTTCGAGGCGGCTAGGTCGTGTCGGTGGTCTCGTCCTGCAATGCGTGGGTCAGACGCCGCCGGCGACGACATCGGCTCCTTCCGGCGCGGGCGCTGGTAGCTCAAAAGTGCGGGCTCGGCGAAGTTCGGGAAACAGTCCCGCCCAGACGAGGGTCACGCAGATCGCCACGATCCCGCCGGCGACCGTCGCCGCGACCGGGCCGAGCAGGGCCGCGGTGAAGCCGCTTCGGGTCTCGCCCAGCTCGTTCGAGGCCGAGATCGCGAGGGTCGATACGGCGGCGACCCGCCCGCGCATCTCGTCGGGCGTATGAAGCTGGATCAGCGACTGGCGGATGTAGACGGAGAACATGTCCGCCGCTCCGAGAATGGCGAGCATCGCGATCGACAGCGGATAGAAGGTCGAGAAGCCGAAGATCGCCGTCGCCGCTCCGAACACGACCACGGCCGACAGCATCTTCACCCCGACGTCGGTCCTCAGCGGCCGGATCGAGAAGAAGATCGCGGTCAATGTGGCGCCGACGGCGGGAGCCGCGCGCAACGGCCCGAGGCCATCCGCCCCGACCTCAAGGATGTCGCGGGCGTAGACGGGGAGCATCGCCGTCACTCCGCCAAGCAGAACCGCGAACAGGTCGAGCGTGATCGCTCCGAGCACCAGGCGGTTGCGGCGGACGTAGGCGAGGCCGTCCGCCATCTGCCTGAGCGGGCTTCCGGGCCTCAGGGCGGCGCGCTGGATGGGGCCGATGATGAAGAGGCAGATGGTCGCGAAGGCGAACAGGATCGCGCTGAACGCATAGGGAATGTGCGGCTCGATGTCGTAGAGAATGCCGCCGATCGCCGGTCCGGCAATGGCTCCCGTCTGCCAGGCGGCGGAGCTCAGGGCGATCGCCTGCGGCAGGATTGTCTTCGGGACGAGGTTGGGTGCGAGCGCTCCCAGGGCCGGTCCGGCGAAGGCCCGGGCGACGCCGAGCAGGGCGGCGACTCCGAACAGGATCGGAAGGCTGATGAAGCCGCCCCAGGTCGCCGAAAACAGGATCAGCGCGCACAGGCACTCGAGCGAGACCACCGCCCGGGCGATGTGGCGCCGGTCGAGCCGGTCGGCGGTCCAGCCGCTGATCGGCGTCAGCAGGAACAGGGGCACGAACTGGATCAGTCCGACGAGGCCGAGCTGGAACGCCGCCTCGCGGATGCCCATCGTCGCCCGGGCGATGTCGTAGACCTGCCAGCCGATGACGATCACCATCGCCATCTGGGCGACGGTGGTTGAGAGACGCGAGAACCAGAAAGCCCGGTAGTCCGGGATTCGCAAAGGGGCAGGAATCACGTCCTGCCCCTAGTCAGGCTTCGTCCTGGCCGCAATCGCACGGTTTTAGCGAGCGCGTTTTTCACTGAAGCCGGTTCGAGCGGGACGGAAAGAGGGCCCTGTGCTTGCCGTCGCCGGAGCTCCGCACTACCGCGATGCCCGCCAAGGGAGAGAGGTATCATGCGTAAATTTCTGATCGCGTCGGTTGCGGTTGCGGCGGTCGCCATGGGCGGCTGCCGGGCCGAGGACAGCAGCAGCCAGGCGGGCGCTTCGGCGCAAGCCGAGGCGGGCGACTGGCCGGGCTTCGTCAATGGCTTCATCGAAGCCTCGTTCAAGGCCAATCCGGGCTTCGCGGTCACGCAGGGCCGGCATGAATATGACGGCCAGATCACCGACCTCTCGCAGGCCGGGATCGACAAGGAAGTCGCCCGGCTGAAGCAGGCGATCGCCGATGCCGGGAGCTTCACGGACGACAAGCTCAGCAAGGAACAGCGCTACGAGCGCGACTATTTGGTCGCGGTCGCCAAGGGCCAGCTGTTCTGGATCGACCCGGTGGGCGCCGACCAGCCGCACACCAACCCGGCGTCCTATCTCGGAGTGCTCGACCCGTCGGTCTACATCACCGTGCCCTATGCGCCCAAGGAACAGCGCCTGAAGGCCTACACCAAATTCCTCGAGAACATCCCGCGCGCGGC
>DASSFK010000171.1:0-2122 GCA_035694565.1 Sphingomicrobium sp. | reverse complement strand
CGAATGCAGGTCCTGGTCGACGACGACCTGCTGGTCGCTCCCACTTCGCTCGGCTTCGCAGGCTTCGGCGACGTCATCGCCGTCGACCTGCCTGGGGCGCTCGACCGATATTACGATCGCTCGCCGACCGTGGATTCGAACCACTTCGACAAGGCGTGGGAGATCACGGAGGACGTGATCACGATCAAAGCTCGCGGGCAGTTCGCCTTTGGCGATCTGCACGGCAATGTCGGCATCCAGGCTGTCCACCAGAAGCAGGAATCAACGGGCGATCGGATCAACTTCACCGTCAATCCTCCGCTCATCGAGCCGGTCACTGACGGCGCGAGCTATTGGGATATCCTCCCCAGCCTCAATGCCTATTACGACTTCGGCGGAGGCCACCGACTGCGCTTCGCGGCCTCGAAGGTCATGGCGCGGCCGCGCATGGATGAAATGCGCGCTAATTTGACGCCGTCGTTCAACACGAATCCGTGCGGCACTCAAACCTGCACACCAGGCCAGCTCGTCGAAGTATGGTCGGCCAGCGGCGGCAACGCCAGACTCAAGCCGTGGCGCGCGAAAGCGCTCGACGTGAGTTACGAATGGTACATTGGTCCGGCGAGCTACATTGCAGTCGCCGCGTTCTACAAGAAGCTCGATACCTACATCTACAACCAGACGTTCGGGTTCGATTTCAGCACCTTCCCGCATCCTCCCCTGGAGGATCCCGACGGGATTGGATTCCTTCCCAATCCCCTCGGCACCGTATCAATGCCGGCGAATGGTAACGGCGGAAACGTGCGAGGCATCGAGATCAGCGGTGCGCTCGAGTTTAGCCGGTTCGCGCAGGCCCTGGACGGGTTCGGAGTGCAGGGGAGTTTCTCGAAGACGAAATCGAATCTCAATCCAACCGCCAATGAAGGCGAGGAGATTCGCATTCCGGGCCTTTCGGGCACGGTCTACAATGTCACCGGCTATTACGAGAGATACGGTTTCCAGGCGCGTGTCAGCTATCGCTACCGCTCGGCCTTCAAGGGCGAGGTGGTGCAGCTGTTCACAAACCGCGGCTTCACCGAGATTCTCGCGGACAAGCAGGTGGACGCCCAGGTCGGATATACCTTCCCGGAAGGAAGTCCGTATCAGGATCTCGGCTTCCTGCTCCAGGTCTACAACTTGACGGACTCCCCGTATCGAACCCGCATCGGTCTCGATCAGGGCGGCCCTGTCAGCGGCACCACGTTCATCGAGCAATACGAGAAGTACGGGCGTCAGGTGCTGTTCGGTGTGAACTATCGCTTTTAGGTCCTAGCTGATGCCCGTAGCCACCAAGATCCGGCGCAACCGGATAGCGTTCTCGCTTTGCCTTTCAGGGGCGCTGCTGGCTTCGTGTCAGCCGGTCGCGGTAGCTCCGCCTGCCGCACCGCCGCCAGCGCCGATTTCGGCCGAGGCCGCGCTCGAGGCCCGGGTGCAATCGATCGTTGCTGGAATGACGCTCGAACAGAAGATCGGGCAGATGACCCAGCCGGACATCCGCTCGATCAAGCCCGACGAGGTCCGCCAGTACTACATCGGGTCGATCCTCAATGGCGGCGGCGCCTGGCCCGGAATGAACATGCATTCCAGCGTCGAGGACTGGCTCAAGCTTTCCGACCAATTCTACCAGGCGTCCATGTCCACCGACATGGCGGTGAATATCCCGGTGATCTGGGGGACCGACGCCGTCCACGGCCACAACAATGTCTACGGCGCCACACTCTTTCCGCAGAACATCGGGCTCGGCGCCGCGCACGATCCGGAACTGCTCGGGCGTATCGGTCATGCGACCGCCGAGCAGGTTCGAGCGACGGGAATCACCTGGGCCTTCGCTCCGACCCTCGCCGTCGTCCAAAACCCGCGCTGGGGCCGGACCTACGAAAGCTACACCTCCGATCCGGCGCAGGTGCGCACCTTTGCCGAAGCGATGGTTCGCGGACTCCAGGGCCAGCTCGGAAGCCGGACGTCCGTTCTGGCGACCGCCAAGCACTACCTCGGCGACGGCGGCACATTCCATGGCGTCGACCAGGGCGAGACCCGCACCAGCGAGGACGATCTCATGAGGACGCACGCGGCGGGCTATTATGGCGCGCTCGCGGCCGGCGTT
>DASSFK010000170.1:0-4881 GCA_035694565.1 Sphingomicrobium sp. | reverse complement strand
GGAGCGCCGGGACCGGCGCGTGGCGCTGGAGGCCGTCGATGACCTCGTTGCCCTCGACCGAAGCCTTGAACAATTCCTGACCAACGTGCCAGCCGCCGACGATGACGGCCTGTTCGGCAATGTGCTGGAGCTGGAGCGCTCGGCGCTGAACGTCGAAAAGCACACGCTCGCCGCCGGAATCAGCAACCGGGGCTGGCAGGTCGAGACGGTGGAGCCCGAAGTTGCCCTGGAAGCCGAGGCCGACTGGGCCTACGACGAATTGGAAGGCGGCCATTGGCGCTGGTTGCGCCCGGTCGCCATCATCGCCGCCATCCTCGGCATAGCCTGCGCGGCCTATCTGCTGGGCGCTTCCGGGCTCGTTCCAAGCTTCCTTCGGGAGGTCTTATGATCATCTCGGACAGCATCCTCCGCCAAAAGGAGCTCGACGCCTACGAAGCGATCCCCTCGCTTGATCACCACGGCGAAACCATCCGACTGATTCTCGCCGAAGTCTCGATGCTTTCGGAGAAGTACCGCTACGTCCAACGGCACGACGTGCCGCATGTGCGCGACCTTACGAAGATGATCGACCTCCTGTGGCAGGAAATCGAGATGGATTCCTTTCCTCAGACGACCTTCGATCCGCTCGATCAGCTCGGCACATACTGATCGAGCCCGGGAGTTCGCTCCCAGGCAATGAACCTTAGTGAGCGGTTGGCGGCGACCGTCTCCATCTGATAGCGCTTGTTCATGCCGCTGAGCGCCGCCGCCTCTGCCCGCGAAATCCTGACGGGCCTGCATGAGATCATGGCCGGCCGCGGAAGCGCGCAATCCAAGCTCGACAAGGTTGTCGACCTCATCGCCGAGACGATGGAGAGCGAGGTCTGCTCCATCTACCTTCTGCGCGACAACAAGCTGGAGCTGTTCGCGACTCACGGCCTTCGCAAGGAAGCGGTTCACGTCACCCGGCTCGGTATGGGGGAAGGCCTCGTCGGAACGATCGCCGCCGAGGGGCGAATCCTCAACCTCGCTGAAGCGGCGGATCACCCCGCCTTCGCCTATCGGCCGGAAACGGGCGAAGAGAGCTTTCACAGCTTTGCCGGCGTTCCGATCGTCCGGCTGGAAAGTCCGATCGGCGTTCTTGCCGTTCAGCACGCCGAGCCTCGACGCTACGAGGATGTCGAGATCGAGGCCCTCCAGACCGTCGCAATGGTTCTTTCCGAGATGATCGCCGCAGCGCGGCTCGTCGACGGCGCTCGGCGCAGCCGCCTTCGAAGTGCCGGTCCGCTTCGCCTGAGCGGCCTCAAGCTGGTCGCCGGGATGGCGCGCGGAGAAGCGGTCTTCCACCAGCCGCGCATCGTCGTCGAGCATACGGTCGCCGACGACATCGAGGCCGAGCGCGACCGGGTCTACTCCGCCTTCCGCAAGATGCGCGAGCAGATCGACGCGATGACCAAGGATGCGGAGTTCGGAACGGCCGGCGAGCACCAGGAGATCCTCGAGACCTACAAGATGTTCGCCTACGACGAGGGCTGGTCGCGGCGCATCAACGAGGCGATCGACAGCGGCCTGACCGCCGAGGCGGCGATCGAGCGAGTGCAGCAGCGGACACGCTCGCGGATGCAGGACATCGACGATCCCTTGTTGAAGGATCGGATGCACGACCTCGAGGACCTTTCGAACCGGCTTCTTCGAATCGTATCCGGCCGCTTCGGGACTGCTGCGCAAACCGGCCTTGCGCGCGACACGGTGCTGATCGCGCGCAACCTCGGACCCGCGGAATTGCTCGAATATGACCGGCGGCGCCTGAAGGCCGTGGTACTCGAGGAGGGGTCGCTTACGGCGCACATGACGATCGTCGCCCGGGCGATGGGCGTGCCTGTCATCGGCCGGATTTCCGACATCCGGCACAGCGTCGAGGAAGGCGAGCAGATCCTCGTCGACGGCGACAACGGCAGTGTCATCATCCGTCCAAATCGAGCGCTGCTGCAGGGGTTCGAGCATCGGCTGCAAACCCGCCAGAAGCGCCGGGCCGAGGTCGAGGCGGTCCGCAACCTTCCGGCGGTCACGACCGACGGCGTTCACATCAGCGTGATGGTCAATGCCGGCCTTGCGGAGGATGCGGCGAACCTCGATCCGACCGGCGCGGACGGAATCGGGCTATTCCGCACCGAGTTCCAGTTTCTCGTTTCGGCGACGCTTCCCGGCCGCGAGCGGCAGCACCGGCTGTATTCGAAAGTCCTCGCGGCGGCGGGCAACAAGCCGGTCGTGTTCCGAACGGTAGATATCGGCGGCGACAAGGCGCTGCCCTACCTCACCGACATCCGCGACGAGGCCGAGAACCCGTCCATGGGCTGGCGAGCCCTTCGCCTCTCGCTCGAGCGCTCGGCCCTGATGAAGTCGCAGGCTCGGGCGCTCATCGAAGCGACCGGCGGAAAGGTTCTTCGGGTGATGTTCCCGATGATCTCGGAGCCGTGGGAGTTCGACGAGGCGCGCGCTCTGTTCGAGGAGCAGCTCCAGTGGGCCCGCAAGAGCCATCGCAAGCTGCCGAGCCGAATTGAGTTCGGGGCGATGCTGGAGGTGCCCGCGCTGGCGGAGGTGCTTGACCAGCTCCTTCCCAAGATCGATTTCCTCTCGATAGGAACGAACGACCTCACCCAGTTCCTGTTCGCCGCCGACCGTGCCGACCCGCGGCTGGCCGAACGCTATGACTGGCTGAGCCCCGCCATCCTGCGTTTCCTGAGGCGCGTGAGCCGGGAGGCGCGGGCGGCCGACGTGCCGGTCCGAGTGTGCGGTGAAATGGGTGGACGGCCGCTCGAAGCCATGGCGTTGATCGGCATCGGAATCGAGCAATTTTCGATCACCCCGGCCGCGGTTGGGCCGATCAAGGCGATGGTCCGTTCTGTGGACGCCGAGAAGGTCCGAACCCGAGTCGAGCAATTGCTCGAGAGGCCGCCACCCAACATGCGCAAGGCGCTTCTCGACTGGGCGCGGCGGCACAAGGTGGCGATCGACTGATAAGGACCGAATGGGCGGTTGACAGTCAGAGCGTCGGCTTCGACAAAAGGATGGAATAACGGGTTGGAGCGAATGGCCGAAAGCGACGACGAATTCATCCAGACCCCATCGGTCGGCGACCGGCTCAAGGCCGCTCGTGAAACAAAAAAGCTGTCGCTCGAAGACATTGCAGACCAGACGCGAATTCCGCTCCGGCACCTGCAGAATCTCGAGAGCGGCGACTGGACCGCGCTTCCCGCGCCGACGTACACGATCGGGTTCGCCAAGAGCTATGCAAGCGCGGTCGGTCTCGACCGTACCGAGATCGGTGAGGACCTCCGCGCCGAAATGGGCGGGCAGAGGTTCGACACCTCCAATCCCGAGGTGTTCGAGCCGGCGGACCCGGCGCGCACCATGCCCAAGTGGCTGGTCCTCTCCGCGATCGGAGCGATCGTCCTTCTCGTGCTGGTGATGACCTGGCTGAACAACCGGTCGCTTGCCCCCGACGAGCCGGCGGCACCCGCCCAGCAGGAGGCCTCGACCACTCCTGCTCAGCAGTCGGCACCGGCGACCCCAACGGAACCGCAAAAACCTCAGCAGGCGGCGAGCGGACCAGTCGTCCTCACTGCGGCCGAGCCCGCCTGGATCCGAGTGACCGACCAGGGGAAGACCCTTTTCGAAGGCGTGCTCGCGGCGGGCCAGACCTATGCCGTGCCGCAGACGGCGACGGCTCCGCTCCTTCGGGCCGGGGCGCCGGAAGCGCTTAGGATCAATGTCGGCTCGGCGGTTGCTCCGCCGGTGGGACCGGCGGGCAAGGTCGCCTCGAACGTCAGCCTCCGCCCAGAGGATTTGATGAAGGGTGGAGCGGCAGATGCGACGGTGCCTGCGCCAAGCGCTCCGCCGGCGGTCCGGAACACGACCGGGTGAAGCTTTCACGGCGGCGATTTTCCGCGACTTCGGTCTTGGCTTAGTCGCCTGATCCGAATAGATTTTCCTCCCGGGAGGGATCATGAGCACCGTAGATTTCCGAGCAGCCGCTCTTGCGACATTGGTCGCTGCAGCCGCCATGCCCGCACCGGCCAGTGCGCAGCAGCAATTTCCGCAGGTCCAGCCTGCCGCGACCCAGGCGTCGGTGATCAACCTCGACAATCGCATCGTGGCGCTCGAGCGCCAGCTCGCGGACGTGCTCCGGACCGAGGAGGAGAATGCCCGGCGCATCGGCCAGCTGGAATCGACGCTGAAGGAAGAGCGCGAAGCGAGCTCTGCCCGGATCGCGACGCTCGAGGCGAAGCTGGCGTCCCTGGGATCGGTGCCGGCCACGGCGGATGCCGAGCCTCCTTCCGAGAAGCCAAAATCGGCCTTCGCGAGCGCGACCTCGAAGCCGAAGCCGATCCCTGCGATCGTGACGAGCACGGAGGGCGCGGAAGCCGCTGATCCGGCCGAAGCGGCTTACGACGAGGGCTACCAGCTCTGGAAGTCGGGCAAATTTGACGAGGCCATCGGGGCGCTCCGCGCCTTCAGCTCCGCTTATCCGAACCATCGGCGGACGAGCTGGGCGAACAATCTTGCCGGCCGAGCAATGCTCGACAAGGGCGAGCCCAGGGCCGCGGCCGAGGCATTGCTCGCCAATTATCGCGGAAATCCGAAGGGTGAGCGCGCCGCCGACAGCCTCTATTATCTTGGCCAGGCGCTGGTGAAGCTCAAGCAGCCCGGGCAGGCCTGCAAGGCCTATGCCTAGCTCGAATCCGTCTACTGGGATTCGATTCGCGGCGATCTCAAGAAGCTGCTTCCGGACGCCAAGACAGCGGCAAAGTGCGCATGAACTCGCTAGGGGACCACATATGGTCCTCGACGCGAGCATCGACCGTTTCAAAAGCGACCTCGATGCGCTGATCGAGCCCGGCG
>DASSFK010000169.1:0-3319 GCA_035694565.1 Sphingomicrobium sp. | reverse complement strand
AGGATCGGCAGCCGGACCCCGTCCATGATCCAGGCCCAGAGGAATTTGAAATTGTAAGCGAGGAAGACGAGCGTGAAGGCGGTGATCGTCGACTTGTCGATGCCGTCCTGCTTCAGGCGGGTCGTCAACGTCGCCCCGATCATCGCGTAAGGAAAGCCCGAAGAAATGCCGAGGAAGAAGGCCGAGATCGGCGCTGCCTCGGTGTACGGCCGAACAGCTGCCGGAAGCACCGAACGCCAGCCTCGATCCGCCTCAGTCGCAGTCGCCATCAATCCCTCCCCAACTCGAATTCCATGCTTAGCACCCGCTCAGCGGCTGACCAGAGGTTCAGCGATTGGGCTTGCGCGCGCGTCCGGCTGAGCGCACTTCTCGCCGCATGGATATGCCTGCCAAAGCGTCGCGTCCGAGCGAAGGGCAGCGCGCGCTCGCGGAGCGGCTGGTCCGCGGCGAAAAGCCGGACTTCCACGACGTCGTCGAGCTCGACGCATCAGTGTACATTGACCCCCTGCGGTTCGAGCGCGAGCGCCGCCTGGTGTTCGACAAGATGCCGCTGCTGCTGGCGCCGTCCGCTCTCCTTCCGGACAATAACACGGCGATCGCTCACGACGGCTATGGGGTGCCGCTGATCGTCTCTCGAGACGGCGAGGGACGCATTCACGTGATGGCGAACGTCTGCCGTCATCGCGGCACTCGGCTGATCGAGGGTACGGACGTGGTCTCGGCGAAGCGAATCATCTGTCCCTACCACGCCTGGACTTACGGGTCCGACGGCGCGCTGATTGCGATCCCGCGCGCGGAATGCTTTCCGGGCGTCGATAAGGCCGACCGGCCGCTCATCCAGTTCGAAGCGGTCGAAAGTGGCGGCTTCATATGGTTCGCGCGCGACCCGGACGCGGACTTCAGTCCTGTCGCGGCGCTGGACGAGGACATGGAAGCCTTCGGAATGTCCGGCCTGCACCTCTATCGCCGAAAGCTGCACAAGGTCGCGTCGAACTGGAAGCAGGTGATGGACGCGTTCCTGGAGAGCTATCACGTCCAGCGCCTCCATGCCGAAACCATCGCGCCCTTCTTCACCGACGGTATCGCGGCGGCGGATTTCATCGGCCCGCACCAGCGCGCGGTCGTCGGACGAGCCGACTACCTCGAAGACATCGATCGCGACGACTGGGCCGCGCTTCGGCGGGTGCTGACCTACACCTACGCCTTCTTCCCGACCTCGATCCTCATCGTCAGCCCCGACTACATCAACCTGCTGGTGGTGATGCCGCAGACCGTCGGCACCTGTCTGGTCGAGGACTTCATGCTGATCGGCGAGCCTCCGCAGACTCCGCAGGCCGAAGCGCATTGGGAGCGGAGCTGGGAGCTGCTCGACGGTGGCACATTCGCCGCGGAGGATTTCCACGCGGCCGCTTTGTGTCAGCGCGGAATCGAATCGGGAATGGTGAAGACCGTTACCGCCGGCGGGCTCGAGGACGGCATCGCCGCCTTCCACCAGCGCCTCGAGACGCTTCTCTAACCCCCTTCCGGAACGAACAGCTCAAGTCCCTTGGGCGGCTTCGGGTGCTTGCCCGCCAGCCTTCTGTCCACGGCCTCAAGCGCGAGCTTCAGTGTCCGCTCGCTGTAGGGTTTGTGAATGCAGCCGAGAGACAGCTGGATCGATTCCTTCGGCAGCTTGTGGCCGGTCGAGAAGACGATCGGGATCCCGCGGTTCTTCGCCGCCCGGGCCAGGTCCAGGCCCGTCCGGCGGCTCGACAGCCGATAATCGCTGAGAATGAGATCGATCGGCTCGCGCTCCAGCAATTCGATCGCGCCCTCGAAGCTGTCCAGCGTCGCGACGACCTCATAACCAAGGTCGCCGAGCATCACTTCATTGTCGAACGCCGTTAAGGGCTCGTCCTCGACGATGAGAATTCGATTGACGACGCGTTTACGCTTCCCGAACAGCATCCGAGCTCCACATCATGTCTTCGCCCCCGCAACGAACGAAACGGAAACCTGTGCCGCGGCATCGCCCGCGTAATGGCAGTTTCCCTCGTCCCCCCGTTCCTCGGGAAGACGGACCGCAACGCATTGCCAAGCTTCTGGCTCGCGCGGGGATTGCTTCGCGGCGTGACGTGGAGCGGATGATCGCGGAGGGCCGCATTGCGCTGAACGGCGAAAAATTGACGACTCCCGCCACGCTCCTGACGGACCTGAGCGGAGTGACGGTCGACGGAAAGCCGGTCCGCCCGGCCGCCGCAACGAGCCTGTTCCGTTTCTACAAGCCGCAAGGCACGATCACTGCGTCGCGCGACCCGAAGGGCCGGATGACGATCTACGACAAGCTGCCGCCGGGTCTTCCGCGGGTCATGCCAGTCGGCCGCCTCGACTTCATGACCGAGGGCCTGCTGCTCCTCACCAACGACGGCGAGTTGAAGCGCAAGCTCGAGCTGCCCCGCACAGCTGTCGTCCGCCAGTACCGCGCACGTGCCTTCGGGCACGTGACGCAGGCTCAGCTCGACCGCCTCGCCGAAGGAATCACGATCGAGGGTATCCACTACGGCTCGATCATCGCGAACCTGGAGCGCCGAACGAGCCGCAACTTCTGGATTGAACTGAGCCTTACTGAAGGCAAGAACCGAGAGGTCCGGCGAGTGCTCGCACACCTTGGATTGCAGGTCTCACGGCTCATCCGGACCGCCTATGGACCGCTGACGTTGGAAGGCCTGGAGCCCGGCGACGCGGACGAAGTTCAGCAGGTGGAGCTCGACGCCTTTCGGGCCGCGCTGAAGTGAGGATCATCGCCGGCCAGTTTCGCGGCCGGCCTCTTCAGGTTCCGAAAGGCTCCGAGACTCGCCCGACTGCCGACCGCGTTCGGGAGGCGCTTTTCTCCATGCTGGCCAGCCGCCTAGGATCATTCGAGGACCTGCGGGTGGCCGACCTCTACGCCGGCAGCGGCGCACTCGGTCTGGAGGCCCTGTCGAGAGGCGCGGCGCACGCGACGTTCGTTGAAAGCGACCCCAAAGCTCAGTCGGCGATCAAGGCGAATGCTGACAAGCTGGGCGTTACCGAGCGCGCTCGGATTGTTGGCGGCTCGGCGCTCGCTCTGCCTCGCTCGGATCCTTTCGACCTGGTCTTCGCCGACCCGCCTTATGCCCCTGGGTCAGGCACTGCCGTCGTGAAAGCCGTGACCAGCGCGGCCTGGCTCGCGCCGGCCGGATGGCTTTCAGTCGAAACGGATCGTCGTGATCCGGTCGAACCGGGCGACTATGCGATCGAGCTCGAGCGCGAAATCGGGCGAGCGCGGATTACCTTGCTGCGCCGCCCTTAGCCTTCCGCG
>DASSFK010000168.1:0-2803 GCA_035694565.1 Sphingomicrobium sp. | reverse complement strand
CACGTCGAGGGCACGGTGTTCGGAGTCGCAGCGCTCCTCCAGCGGATCGCGATCGGAATCGCCACCGCGATCCTCGGGTGGGGCTTCGCTTCGGCCGGCTACGTCGCCAATGTCCAGCAGAGCGAGGCGACGCTGACGGGCATGCGCGCGACCATCGTCCTCGCCCCGGTGCTGTTCCTGGGCCTATCGTGCATCGCGATGATGCTCAATCCGCTCGGGCGCGAGCCCGCGCCGGCAAAGGCTCCCGCTTAAGCGGTCAGCTCGAACGTCCCGTGGACGCCCTCGGCTTCGGCCGACGGAGCGATCCAGACGTCGAACTTGCCCGGCTCGACGACCGGCTTGTTCTCCAGGCCGTAGAATTCAAGGTCGGCGGGCCGAAGCACGAAGCGGACGACTTCCGACTGGCCAGGCTCGAGCTTCACCTTGCGGAAGGCCTTCAGCTCGCGGACCGGGCGGGTGATGCTCGCCACCTGGTCGCGGGTGTACAGCTGGACGACCTCCTCGGCCGCCCGGGTCCCACGGTTGGTGATCCGCGCGGTCACCGCGATCTCGCCGGACATCGCGATGGTCGGCGAGCTGATCGCGAAGTCGCCATATTCGATTTTCCCGTAGGTCAGGCCGTGGCCGAACGGATAGAGGGCGGTGTTGGTGATGCCCCGGAAGCGGGCCTTGTATTCATCGAGCTTCGGGTCCGGATTCGGGCGGCCGGTCGGCTTGTGCGCGTAATAATAGGGTTCCTGGCCCGAACGGCGCGGGAAGCTCGCGGGCAGACGGCCCGACGGGCTGTAGGCACCGAACAGGACGTCGGCGATCGAATTGCCGGTCTCGGTGCCGAGGAACCAGGTCGCAAGAATCGCCTGCGCGTTCGCCACCGCGCCCTCGAGCGCCAGGGCGCGACCGTGCTTCAGGACGACGACCATCGGCTTGCCGAGCCCGGCGAGGGCCTCGGCAAGATCCTGCTGCGGCTTCGGCATCACGATCTCGGTGCGCGACTGGGCTTCACCCGACATGTTCTGGGCCTCGCCGATGGCAAGGACGATGATGTCGGCCTCCCGGGCGGCGGCGAGGGCCTGCTCGATGCCGCCGTCGATCGGCTGCTCGACCTTGGACCCCTCGGCGACGATCAGCGAATCCTTGTCGGCAAGCGCTGCCCGGACGCCGGTCGCGAGGTCCACGGCCTTGTCGTCCGAACCATAGACCACCCACGGACCGACGAGGTCGTGCTGGCCGCTCGCGAACGGACCGATGAGGGCAATTCTCTTGCCCGAGCGCGGAAGCGGAAGGAGGTCGCCCTCGTTCTTGAGCATGACGATCGACTTGCGCCCGGATTCGCGCGCCAGCGCCCGGTTCCGCGGCAATAAGGAGCGAGCGGCCTCGCGCTTCTCGTCGATCCGCCCGAACGGGTTCTGGAAGAGGCCAAGCATGTGCTTCATCGCGAGCACCCGGCGAACCGACGTGTTGAGCGCCGCTTCCGGCACGTCGCCGCTCCGGACGAGATCGGGGAGGTGCTGGCGATAGAGACCGCTCTGCATGCTCATGTCGACGCCGGCGAGGAAGGCGAGCCTGGCGGCGTCGCGCCCGTCTTTCGCGTAACCGTGTTTGATCAGCTCCTCGTCGCCCGTGTAGTCGGAGACGACGAAGCCCTGGAAACCCCATTCGCCGCGAAGCACGTCCGTCTGCAGCCAGCGGTTGCCGGTCGCCGGAACTCCGGAAATCTCGTTGAACGAGGCCATCGCCGACAGCGCGCCGGCGTCGAACGCGGCCTTGTAGGTCCTCAAGTAGACCTCGCGCAGAGTCCGCTCCGACATGTCGGCCGTGTTGTAGTCGAGGCCGGATTCGGCGGCGCCATAGGCCGCGAAATGCTTCACGCAGGCGAGGAAGTGCTCGTTGGACTTAAGGTTGGTGCCCTGGAAGCCCTGCACCCTGGCGGCGGCGAACAGGCTGCCGAGGTAGGGATCCTCGCCACCGCCTTCGACTCCGCGTCCCCAGCGCTGGTCGCGGGCGACGTCGACCATCGGCGCGAAGTTCCAGTCGATGCCGGCGCCCGAGGCCTCGAACGCGGCGACCTCCGCGGTCCGGCGGGCGAGGTCCGGCTCGAAGCTCGCGACTTCGGCGAGCGGAACCGGAAAGATGGTGCGGTGGCCGTGGATGATGTCGGCGGCGAAGATCAGCGGGATCTTCAGGCGCGATTCCTTGACCGCGGCATTCTGCATGATGCGCGCCATGCGCGCGCCATTGCCGTTGAAGACGCCGGTGAGCTGGCCCTTGCGCGCCTCTTCGACCTGCTGCGGGAAGTTGCTGTTGCTGGGCGGATTGAGAGCGGCGGCGATGCCGCCGCCCCAGGCCGACGCCATCAGGCTCAGCTGGCCCGCTTTTTCCTCCAGCGTCATCTTGCCGACCAGATCGTCGACGAAGCCTGGAACCTCGATCCTTCCGGCCGCCTGCAACAGCGCCCGCGCGGGACTTGCAAGCCAGGCGGCGGCGGCGCCCGCGCCCATGAGCGCGGCCCTGCGCGAAATGCGCGTATCGAGCATGATCTCTCCCTCTCTCCCCGCTCTGGCTGGCGTATCCGAGCCTATCACCCGATCAGAGCACTTGACGCTGCGTGTAACCGGTTACATGACCCAGGAGGAAGACAATTGCAATCGGCCAACCGGTGACATTTGCCGCAACAGCCGTTCATAAGGAAGCCATGGCAGACGCGACGATCCGCGATGTGGCCCGCCGCGCCCAGGTTTCGGTGGCCTCGGTATCGCGAGTCCTCAACCGGCTCGAGAACGTGAGCGCGGAAACCAAGGCGCGC
>DASSFK010000167.1:0-2663 GCA_035694565.1 Sphingomicrobium sp. | reverse complement strand
TGCGGGGACCGGAGCGCCCGGCTACCAGGATGCCGAGCGGATGGGCGCGGCCGCGGGCGAAGCGCTCGGCATCGACTCGGGCGAGGTGCTGGTCTGCTCGACCGGAATCATCGGGACCCCGTTGCCGATGGAGCCGATCCTTTCGGCTGTTCCGAAGCTCGCGAGGAAGCTGTCGATCGAGGGGGGTCACGATGCGGCTCGCGGAATCCTGACCACCGACCACAATCCGAAGGAAGTGCTGATCAAGGGCTCGACCTTCACGATCGGCGGAATGGCCAAGGGCTGCGGAATGATCGCTCCGAACATGGCGACCATGCTCGCCTTCCTCACCACCGACGCCGACGTTCCTCACGAGCTCATCCAGAAGATGTTGCGGCGGGCGTCCGACGCGACGTTCAACACGCTGAACGTCGACGGCGCGACGTCCACCAACGACACTGCGATGGTCCTGGCTTCGGGCCGCCGCGGGAAGGCCGGCCATGAGGAGTTCGGCAACGCCCTCCTCGCCGCCTGCGAGGACCTGACCATGCAGATGGCCCGCGATGCCGAGGGCATGACCCGGATTGCCCGCCTCGTCGTCACCGGCGCCGCCAACGACAATGAAGCCAGGAAAGCGGCCAAGACGATCGTCGAGAACAATCTGGTCAAATGCAGCTGGTACGGTGGCGACCCTTACTGGGGGCGGCTGATGGCGGCGGCCGGTTCGGCCGGAGTCGAGCTGGACGTCGCGAGGTCGCGAGTCGCTTACGGGGGAATCGTCGTCGCCAAGGGTGGCGCGGGCATCGCGCATGACGGTGTCGCGCTCGCAAGGCACATGATGGGCGACGAGGTCGAGATCGAAGTCCACCTCGGCGCGGGCAAGGCATCCGCGCGGATGATCGGGATCGATCTTGGCCCCGGCTACATCAAAGAGAACAGCAGGACGTCATGACCCCCGGTGAGACCGCTCACGTCCTCGTCGAGGCGTTGCCCTACATCCGCCAGTGGGCCGGCAAGTCGGTCGTGGTGAAGCTCGGCGGCGCCGCCATCGACCGCAAGTCCGATCTCGCGCTCGCGCAGGACGTGCTGCTGCTGCGCAGCGTCGGAGTGCGCTGCGTACTGGTCCACGGCGGCGGGCCGCAGGTGGACTCCATGCTTCGCCGGGTCGGCAAGGAGCCGGAGTTCCGCGACGGCCTCCGGGTCACCGACGAGGAGACGCTCGAGATCGTCCGAATGGTGCTGGTCGGCAAGATCAACCGCGACCTTGTCTCGACGATCAACAGCCAGGCGGGGGAAGATCCGGTGGCGGTCGGTGTGTCGGGCGAGGATGCGGGACTGCTGACAGTGACTCCGGCGGATTCCGCGCTGGGCTTCGTCGGCAATGTCACGGGCGTTCGCGCCGAATTGCTTCACCGCCTGCTCGACGACGGCCTGGCGCCGGTCGTTTCGACCATCGGCGCCAATGCCGACGGCCAGCCGTACAACGTCAACGCGGACGAAGCGGCACGGGCGATCGCGGTCGCCATGAAGGCGGAGAAGATCGTCTATCTGACCGCCGTTCCCGGACTCCTCGAAGACCCGAAGGACGAAAGCACTCTGGTGCAGCGCCTGACGTCGGCCGAGCTTCGCGAGCGGATCGACCACGAAAGCGTCGGCAAGGGCATGATCCCCAAGCTCAAGGCCTGCGCCGACGCGGTCGACCAGGGCGTCGGCTTCGCGCACATCATCGACGGCCGGGTGCACCATTCGCTCCTGATCGAACTGCTGACCGACCATGGCGTCGGAACGATGGTCAAGCGGGAGGCGAGCTGGTGAGGCATCTCCTCGCGATCCGCGACCTTTCGGCGGACGACCTCAGGGCGATCCTCGCCTTGTCGGAAGCAAGGTTCACGCGCGCTCTCCAGAACAAGGGGGTCGCGCTCTATTTCGAAAAGCCGAGCGCCCGTACGCGCAACTCGATGGAAGTCGCGGCCGCCCAGCTTGGCGGCCACCCGGTCTACCTCCAGCCGAACGAGCTCGGCATCGGCGAGCGCGAGAGCATCGGGGACATAACCCGTACCCTCGCCTGCTACCATGCGATCATCGCGGCGCGCGTGTTCGACCATGGACTGCTGGAGCAGATGGCCGCCCTCGACGCCGCCCCTGTTCTCAACATGCTTTCGGCGACCGATCATCCGCTCCAGGCGCTTGCCGACCTGCTGACGATCAAGCAGCTGCTCGGCCACATCGAAGGCGCGCGGATCGCCTTCGTCGGCGAGGCGAACAATGTCGCGCGCTCGCTCGCGGAGGGCTGCGTCCTGCTCGGCGCCCAGTTCAGCATCGCCAGCCCGGTCGGCTTCGGGTTCGGAAGGCCGATGCTCGCGGTCAATCAGCTCGTCGATCCGCTCGAAGCGATCGACGGCGCCGACATCGTCTATTCGGACGTCTGGGTGTCGATGGGCGACAAGGACAGCCGCGAGCGCCGCGAGGTCTTCGCGCCCTATCAGGTCTCCACCGATCTCATGGCGCAGGCGCCCGACGCGCACTTCCTGCACTGCCTGCCCGCCCGGCGCGGCGAGGAAGTCTCGGCGGACGTGATCGACGGTCCGCGTTCAGCGGTCTGGCGTCAGGCCGAGAACCGAATGCATACGGCGCGCGGAGCGATGCTCTGGCTGACCGGCGCTGATGCCTGATTTGAGGAAAGA
>DASSFK010000166.1:0-4518 GCA_035694565.1 Sphingomicrobium sp. | reverse complement strand
AATCTCGACGCGGTCCACGTTGTAGAAGTCGCGGAAGTACTGGACGTCGTCGCGGATTCCATCGACGAAAAAGTCGGCGGTCGAGCTGTTGCCGCGGAGGGTGAACGTGTCGCGGTTGCTCTCGCCGGTGGCCGGACTAGCGCCCGGAACGAAAGTCAGAAGCTCCGCGACCGAGCGGATTGCCTGATCCTCGATCTGCTTCTCCGAGATCACCGTCAGCGCTTGCGGAATGTTGCGAATGTCTGTGTTCGTCTTGGTCGCGGTGCTCGTCGACCTGACCCCATATTCAGACCTTTGCCCCGTGACGACAATCGCCGGTTCGGCGCTCTCGGCAGCGACGCCACTCGTGGCTGCCGCTTCGAACTCAGCCGCCTCCGCTGCGAATGCTGGAGAAGACACGCTGGCGAGCAGTGCGACGAGCGATGCTGTACAAAACCCCTTGTTCATGAAAAGCAGGACTATCGTTATTGATAGTCATTCGCAATAGCAAATCAGGGAAATCGATCACTCGGCTTTATGGAGCCGATCAGGCGCCTGATCTCACTCAGCGTTTCGAGAGAATGAGCGGTAGTCCGCCCTCTTGCCGGAGCGTCACCATTCCCGACGGCCGCACCCGATGGCCGGGGACTGGTGCGAATCGCCACGTCCGAAGCCAGATTGCGAGGATGGTGAGCGCCTCCGCCATTGCGAAGCGCGCTCCGACACAGGTGCGTGGTCCGGCGCCGAACGGCAGATACTGGAATCGATGGCGCTCCCTGCCGCCGGGCGCGAACCGGTTCGGGTCGAAGGCGTCGGGCTCGTTCCACAGCTTGCTATGACGCTGGATGATCCACGGCCAGATCGAAACCAGGTCGCCCGGCTTCACCTCGTGCTCGCCGAGCCTATCGGCGCCGACGGCCTCGCGATCGAATCGCGGCACGGGCGGATACAGGCGCAGGGTCTCGTCGAGCACGGCCCGCAGGAGAGGAAGGCGGTCAGGGAAGTCCGCGTCGATGCCGGCCCGGAGCGCCGAATCCGCTTCCGCGGCCGCCCTCTCCTGAAGCTCCGCCTGCTCGCTGAGGACGAACAATGCCCAGCTGGTCAGGTTCGCGGTCGTTTCATGGCCCGCCAGGTAGAAGGTCGCGGCATTGTCGATCGCCAGCTCAATCGCTTCCTCGCGAGGAAAACGTTCGAGCAAGGCCCTGATCATGCTGGTCACGAAGTCGTCGGGCGCATCGCTGCCCAGCCTTTCGCGGACAATCGCGCCGAGAGTGCCGCGAAGGAACCTCTGGCCGGCATGCCCGCGCCTTCCTTTCGGAGTCAGCGGCATCAGGGGCATTCCCAAAAGCACCTGGATACGCGCTGCTCCTACGCCTTCCATCGCTGCGGTGATGTGACCCATCGCTTCTGGTGTGGTCAGGCGAGCGTCGCCGCTGAACAGGGCTGCCGCGATGACCCGCATCGTGGCGGTCGTGGCCTCCGCCGCCATGTCGAGGGTGCCTGGCTTCCAGGATTGGGCCATCTCCCGCCCGACTTCGCCGAAGAGCGGCATCAATGCGTCCACGGCCGGCGGCGTGAAGCTGGCCGCGACGATCTTGCGCTGTGCGCGCCAGAGCTCCCGTTCGGAGGTGAGAAGCCCCTCGCCGATCGTCGGTGAGAGGATGCGTTTTACCAATTCGGGCTTCTCGTAATTTGCCGCATTGTCGAGCAGCACGTGCTGAACCCATTCGGGCTTCAGGACGACATGGACCGTGTGGCCGAGGATGTTCCGTTTGAAATACCAATTCTCGAACGCGAGCTGCGACCAACCGTAGACCGCGGTCCGAGCCCGCTCACCGAGGAACCCGCGCCACGTCGGCACCGGCTTGGCCCGGCGCGGCGGATGCGGCGGGACCCAGAGCTCGGTCACTGGCGCCCGAGGCGCTCGGCGGCGGCGCGAACCCGTTCCTGCCGGTCGGGGGCCATGGTGTTCGAGCGTTCGCGGACCCGGGCCACCAGCTCCTTGTCGGCCTTGTCCGGAGTTCCACAGTCGAAGGGTGGATGCGGATCATATTCGAGACCGAGCTGCACGGTCTTCGCATAGTCCTCGCCCTGGATCTCGGCCATGAGGGCGAGGGCGAAGTCGATCCCGGCCGTCACCCCGCCGCCGGTCACGCGGTTGCGATCGAACACGACCCGCTCCCGGACGGGTTCGGCTCCGAACAGCTTCAGGTCGTCGCGCCAGGCCCAATGCGAGGTTGCGCGATAGCCGCGAAGAAGGCCCGCGGCCCCCAGGATCAGCGAACCCGTGCAGACGCTGGTCACCCACTTTGCGCCCTCGCCGGCCGCCCGCACAAAGGCCAGGGCTTCCTCATCCTGCATGACATCGACGCAGCCGAAGCCGCCCGGGATGCAGAGGATGTCGGCCTGACCGACCTCGCCGAGCGTCGCGGTCGGAAGCAGGGCGAAGCCGCTGTCGGTCTGGACCGGATCGCAGCTCTTCCAGACGAGATCGACCCTTGCGTCCGGCAGTCGCGACAGAATTTGCGCGGGACCGGTGAGGTCGAGCTGGGTGACGTTTGGATAGACGAGGAAGACGACGCTCATGGGCTGCATTGCCCTATTCTGCAGCGAGAAGCGTCTCCGCGCTACCGAGGTCTACCGAAACAAGCCGGCTGATTCCCTTTTCGATCATCGTCACTCCGTACAGCCGGTGCATCCGGCTCATCGTCACCGCATTGTGGGTGACGATCAGGTAGCGCGTGTCCGTCTCGCTGGTCATCCGGTCGAGCAGGTCGCAGAAGCGCTCGACGTTGGCGTCGTCGAGCGGTGCGTCGACCTCGTCCAGCACGCAGATCGGTGCGGGGTTGGTCAGGAACAATGCAAAGATCAGGGCGACCGCCGTCAGCGCCTGCTCACCGCCCGAAAGCAGGGTCAGGGTCGACAGGCGCTTGCCCGGCGGCTGGGCCATGATCTCGAGCCCGGCCTCGAGCGGGTCATCGCTTTCGACCAGCTCGAGGTGCGCCTGACCGCCGTCGAACAAGGACGTGAACAGGCTTCGGAAATGGGCATCGACCTGGCGATAGGCGTCGAGCAGCCGCACCCGGCCCTCGCGATTGAGATTGCCGATCGATCCGCGAAGGCGGTGAATGGCCTGAGTCAGCTCTTCGGCTTCCTCGGCGCCCTTGACGCGCATTTCGTCGAGCTCGGCGAGCTCCTGCTCGGCGACCAGGTTGACCGGCCCGATCCGTTCGCGTTCGGCGGTCAGCCGTTCGAGCAGCGCCGATTGCGCATCGGCATCCACGACCTCGCTTTCGTCGAACCCGAGCTTTTCCGGAAGCCGCTGCGGAATGCATTCGAAGCGCTCGAAGCAGACCCGCCCATATTCGGTTCGGCGAGCCTCCTGGGCCTCCGCCCGGGCGGCTGCGGCGGCTCGGCGCTCGCGGGCCGAGGTGAGGGATTCGCTGGCGCTCGCAAAGGCCGCGGCCGCCACGGCGACTTCGCTTTCGGCAGCCCGTTCGGCCGCGGCCGCGGCCGCAGTTCCCCGCTCGCAATCGCGTGAACGCGTTTCCAGCTCGGCAATGGCTTCATCGAGACGAACGGGCTCCTGGCTGAGCCCAGCGCGTTCGGCAGCCTGCTGGGCCTGGCGCTCCACCGCGGACGCCAGCCGCCGCTTCGCATCGGAATGACGCCTTCGCCATTCCTCCTGCTCGCGCCCGGCCGTGCCGTGACGCTCACGCGCCGCGGCCGTCTCGCGAGCACGCGTTGCCGCTTCGGCGCGCTTGTCGGCGACCGCGGATCCCGCGGCAGACGCGCTTGAGCGCGCCGCTTCGACATCGGCTTCAAGGACCGCGGGGTCGGCCAGCTTGGCGATCACCTCTTCGGCGGCCTGGAGCGCCTCGAAAGACGCCTGGGCGACCGGCGCAAGGTCTTCCGAGCGTTGCGCAATGGCTTCGCGCTGGGCGTTCAGGCGGTCGATCGCAGCGGCCGCGGCATCGGCCGCACGCTCGGCTTCGCGGACCTCTCGCTCGGCAGCGGAGGTCGCCTTGCGCTGCTCATCGCCCTCCAGGCGCCAGCGCTCGACGTCCCGCGCAGCCTGGTCGCGTTGGCCCGATGCTCGTTCGACCGCCGTTTCAAGCTCGGGGAGCTGCCTTTGCAAATCGGCCAAGCGGTTGGCGCGGATCAGACGTTCGGCCGCCGCCGCTCCGGAGCCGGTCGATTCGAAACCGTCCCAGCGCCGAAGCACACCGTCGCGAGTGACCAGCCGCTGGCCGACCGCGAGCTTCTGACCCTCGTCCTCGTCGACCACTCCGATCTGCTTCAGCCGCCGAAGCAGCTCGGCCGGAGCGCGAACGTGGGCGGTCAGCGCCTCGACTCCCGGGGGAAGCTCGGGATCGCCGGCCTGCGCCTCGCTCCCAGTCCAGCGACGCGGCCCGTCGCCGCCGATCGAGGCGTCGACATCTTCACCAAGGGCGGCCGCCAATGCCCGTTCGTAGCCGGCGTCCGCCGACAGACTCTCGATCGCCGAACCGCCGCCATGCTGGAGCGCCCTTTCGAGCG
>DASSFK010000165.1:0-13616 GCA_035694565.1 Sphingomicrobium sp. | reverse complement strand
GTTTCCTGGGCGTCGGGAACACCGTCATCGTCTTCGTCGTCGTCGGTGGTGCTGTTGTCGGCCGGCTTTTTGTCGAACAGGATTCCACCCGCGACATCGCCGCCAATGACAACGGCCGATCCGCCCTGGAGCAGGTCATCGGCGTCGAGCTTCGACGGGTCGGAAGGAGGGGTCGTGTAGCGATAGCCCGTCGTCTGGACGGTGCCCTGGATGACCAATGCTCCGCCGATGTCTCCGTTCAGAGCGACGCCAACGCTGTTGCCGCCCTGCACGCTGATCGTGCCCTTGGGAATCGTCACGTTGCCGCTGACATTTCCGGCCTTGATGCCATAGCTGTCGTTGCCCAGCACGGAGATGCCACCGCTGTTGGCCAGGTTGCCGGCCAGTGAGCCGTCGACGACGATGCCGCCGGACTGATTGCCCTCTACAGTGATGGTTCCGCTGTTGGTGACGTTGCCCGTGAAGGCACCCAAAGCATGGATTGCGAATCTGCCCGAACCCTGGGCGAAGGCACCGTCGAGGTCGCCGTCATTGTCGCTGTCGGTGGGTGTGAAGCTTTCGTCGATCGCGATCGTACCGCTGTTGGTGATCTCGCCGCTGACGCCCGCATTGGCCACCGCGCCCGCGCTATTGTTCGCGCCGGTGATCTGGATGGTCCCTTCGTTGCGGAGGTAATTGTTGGTGTTCAGAGTGACTCCAACTCCGGTGGTCGGCTTCACCGACCCCGTCGACGAGATCCGGATGTCGCCGGACGCGCTGGTCGATTGTGGGGTGGTGACCGCCGTCGAAATGACCGTCTCGGCACTTGCCGGGACTGCCGCCATTACGGCCGCAATTGCCCCCAGGCCCGTCGTTGCAAGCAGAGATCGCATTCGAAACTTGCCCTTTCTTTGTGCGGCGGCAGAACAGGCCGCAGCACGTTTGATGGATGTGCGTCAGCGATCCGGGAAACGGCGCTTCCCGGCACAGGCTGGTTCGGATGAAAGGGCCGGAGCGAAGGACGCCGCTTCGGTACCCCCCAAGCAGTGCTCGCCTAAGCGCCCCCAGCCTGAAGCGCAGATGAACAATCGTTAAGGGTCGGAAATGACTTGGAAAGTTCTTCGGGACTTCTCTCCGGGGTCACGGGGGCGTAGGGGCGACGGCATGACTGACACCATGGATTCCGTCATCCGAATGACGATCGCTCCGGTCACTCATGACCTCGGCGGATTCAAGGTCCACCGGACGCTTCCGAGCAGGCCGCGAACGATGGTCGGGCCCTTCATCTTCTTCGATCAGATGGGGCCTGCGCGGCTGAACCCGGGGGACGGCATTGACGTCCGGCCCCACCCGCATATCAACCTCGCGACGGTGACCTATTTGTTCGCCGGAGCGATCGACCATCGCGACAGTCTGGGGACATTCCAGCGGATCGAGCCGGGAGCGGTGAACCTGATGACCGCCGGACGCGGCATTGCTCATTCTGAGCGGTCACCTGGAGACGAACGCGCCGCCGGGCCCGAACTCGACGGCATTCAAACCTGGCTCGCCTTGCCGCAATCCAAGGAAGAGGTGGATCCGGGCTTCGAGCACGTGCCTGCCGAGGCTCTGCCGATCATCGATGGCGACGGCGTTCGATTGCAGCTGATCATGGGTGAGGGCTTCGGCGCGCGGTCTCCGGTGACCCAGCATTCGCCGACGATCTACGCGGCGATCACGCTCGCGCCGGGTGCGGCGATGGTCATCGATCACGAAGCGGACGAGCGCGCGCTCTATCTCCTGGAGGGCGACGCGACAGTGGATGGAGCGCCGCTGGTTCCGCAGCACATGGCGCTGCTTGCGCCGGGCATCCTGCCCTTGCTCACGTCGCAGGGCGGCGCTCGGCTGATGCTGTGCGGCGGCGCTCCGATGGACGGCGAGCGGCACGTTTGGTGGAACTTCGTTTCTTCGCGCCGCGAGCGGATCAACGAAGCGAAGCGCGCGTGGCGGGCCGGCGAGTTCGTCCTTCCGCCCGACGACCATGACGAGTTCATTCCCCTTCCCGAGGTTCCCCTGACGGTCAGCTATCCGTGACCGAATTCCGGCGGGCTGGCCTGTCGACCGGCGTCACTCTCAACGTCGCTCTTGCCGGACCCGACGATGCCCCCGCGGTCGTCCTGCTTCACGGATTTCCAGAGTCGCACCGTACCTGGCGCGAGGTGGCCCCGCGACTGGAGGACAAGTTTCGGCTGATCATGCCGGACCAGCGCGGTTTCGCCGGATCGGACCGACCGGAAGACGTCGCCGATTATGCGACGGACAAGCTGATCGACGACATATTCGCGCTGGCGGAGGCGCTCGGCGTCGAACGCTTCGCGCTGGTCGGGCACGACTGGGGCGGAGCGATCTCCTGGCCTGCCGCGATGCGCCGCGATTCGCGTCTGACCAGGCTCGCGATCGTCAATGCGCCGCATCCCCTGATCTTCCAGAGGAGCCTGATCGAGAACGCCGACCAACGCGCCGCGTCGCAATACATCAACTGGTTCCGAACTCCGGGTGCCGAGAAGGCGATCGAGGCAATGGGATTCGACGCCTTCTTCCAGAAGACCTTTTCCGGGCACGCCGACCTCTCCAAGATCCCCGACGCGGAGAAAAGGCAATATCTTGCCGACTGGTCGCAGCCCGGTGGAATGCTTCCGATGCTCAACTGGTACCGGGCGACCAAGCTGATGGTGCCGCCGCCGGGAGTGACTGTGCCCGTCCCCGATCTCCTCGTCCGCGCCTTCCCTAAGATTCAGGTGCCGACGCTGGTCGTGTGGGGAATGAGGGATCCGGCATTGCTTCCAGCCCAGCTGGACGGGCTGGACGATCTGATCGACGACCTTCGCGTTGTGAAACTGCCGGACGCCGGCCATTTCGCGCCTTGGGAAGCTGGAGACGAGGTCGCCTCTGCGCTTCGGGACTTTCTCGCCTGAGCCTGCGCGGCTAAGCGCAAGTCATGAATACTGTCGCCCGTTCCCGGTCCCGCTCCGCCGCCCGCCTTGCCGCGGTCCAGGCGCTCTACCAGCAGGAGATGGAAGGAACTCCGATCGCACGGCTGCTTCGGGAATTTCACGAGCACCGGCTCGGAGCGACCATCGAGGACGAGCAATATGTCGCGGCCGAACAGGATTTCTTCGACGATGTCGTAACCGGCGCCGATGCACGCCGCTCAGAGATTGACGAAGTGATTGCCGGAAAGCTGGCCAAGGGTTGGAGCCTGGATCGGCTCGACCGTCCGATGCGGGCAATCCTTCGTGCCGGGACTTACGAGTTGCTGTCCCGCAAGGATGTTCCGATTGCCTCGGTGATTTCCGAATATGTGGATGTCGCCCACGCGTTCTACGACAAGCGCGAGAGCGGGTTCGTGAACGGGTTGCTCGACGCTGTGGCAAAACAGGCGCGCCCCGCGCGCGCGGAGTAGTGGAGTGCGTGAATCCCAGGCGATCCAGCGCCTTCGGCGGATTGCCACCAGCCCCGCCGCTCTAGGACTGACCGACGACACGGCACTGTTCGATGGACTGGTCCTGACCCACGACAGCATTGCCGAGGGCATTCACTTCCTGCCGACCGATCCCGCCGCAAGCGTCGGCTGGAAGCTCGTCACGGTGAACCTTTCCGACCTGGCCGCGAAGGGAGCGACGCCCGCCGCGGCACTTCTTTCCCTGGCACTGTCCGACGATGACGCCTGGGACATGGGTTTCCTCGATGGAGTCGAGGCCGCGTGCGAAAGTTACGGGCTTCCATTGCTTGGCGGCGACACGATCGCGCTTCCTCCGGGAGCACCGAGGGTCTTCGGGCTAACCGCTATTGGCCGAGCGGGCGAGAATGTTCCGCTGCGGAGCGGGGCAAGAGCCGGCGATGTCCTTTGGGTGGTCGGGACGCTTGGCGATTCGGCGGTCGGGCTGGCGCTTCTTCGCGACGATTCCGCGGCGACGGGCGCGTTAGTCGACGTCTACCGCCGGCCGGTCCCGCTGTTGGCCGCGGGACAGGCGCTTGCCTCCCGGGCGCATGCAATGATGGATGTGTCGGACGGCCTGTTGATCGATGCCATGCGGTTGGCGGAAGCGAGCGAATTGAACGCCGAGATCGACCTCGATGCGCTTCCACTCTCGAGAGCCTTTGTCGCGGAGCGGGGAAGTGGGCTCGATTCACGCCTTTTCGCAGCAACGGGCGGAGACGATTACGCCTTGCTCGTCGCTTTGGCGCCCGACGCCGATCCATTAAGCCTTTCTTTACCGTCCGGAACGACCATTGTCCGTGTCGGGACTCTCGCCGCCGAAGGGGCGCTGTTGGCGCTCACAAGCGGTGGAAGCCCGGTCCCGTTGCCGGAGAATTTGGGCCATGAACATCGCAGCAATTCCCCTGCGCCAGTGGCTGATCGCAGTTAGCGGTCTGATTTCCGGCGGCATCACCGCGCTGCTGCTCCACTAAGCTCGAGCCGAACGCGGTTGCCAGCCGCGATTTCGGCCCATAAACATCTCGCCCGTTCGTCGGCTGTGTCCTGCAGCCGGTTCGGCATGGCCGCGAAAACGGGGAAGAATTTTTCGATGAACATCACTCTTATCGCCATTGTGTGCGGCCTGATCGCCGTGCTGTACGGCATCGTCACGAGTAGCCAGGTGCTGAAAGCATCGCCTGGTAACCAGCGCATGGTGGAAGTCGCTGAAGCGATCCAGGAAGGTGCGGCCGCCTATCTCCGCCGTCAGTACACGACCATCGCCTTCGTCGGTGTCGTCGTTGCCGTTCTAATCTACGTCTTCCTCGGCGGTCTGAGCGCCATCGCATTCCTCATCGGAGCGATCCTCTCGGGCGTCGCCGGTTTCATCGGGATGAACATCTCGGTCCGTGCAAACGTCCGCACTGCCGAAGCAGCGCGCACCAGCCTGCAGAGCGGCCTCACCGTCGCGTTCCGCGCCGGCGCCGTCACCGGCATGCTGGTCGCAGGCCTCGCGCTTCTCGCGATCGCCGGCCTGTTCACCTACCTCACCGGTCCGGGCGGATATGAGCCGAATGCCCGTCCGGTCGTGACGGCTCTCACCGCGCTCGCACTCGGCGCTTCGCTCGTTTCGATCTTCGCCCGTCTCGGAGGCGGCATCTTCACCAAGGCCGCGGACGTCGGCGCCGATCTCGTCGGCAAGGTCGAAGCCGGAATTCCCGAGGACGATCCCCGCAACCCGGCCGTGATCGCGGACAACGTCGGCGACAACGTCGGCGACTGCGCGGGCATGGCTGCCGATTTGTTCGAGACCTATGTCGTCACCGTCGGAATCACGATGGTGTCGGTCGCCCTCGCGCTCGGCTCCAGCCCGCTGCTCCTGCCTTTGATGACGCTTCCCCTGCTGATCGGCGGCGTCTGCATCATCACATCGATCATTGGCACCTATATGGTGAAACTCGGTTCGAAGCAGTCGATCATGGGTGCCCTCTACAAGGGATTCTGGACCGCAACGCTCCTCGGCGTTCCGGCGATCTACGGGGCGGCCTATTACGCGCTCGGCGGTGACCTGAATCAGGCCGTGACGACGACCGCAGGCAACAGCTTCCCGGTGATCAATCTCGTCTGGGCCAGTTTCGTCGGCCTCGCGGTCACCGCCCTCATCGTCTGGATCACGGAATATTACACCGGCACCAGCTATCGTCCGGTGAAGTCGATCGCAAAGGCCAGCCAGACCGGTCATGGCACCAACGTCATCCAGGGCCTCGCGATCAGCCTCGAATCGACGGCGCTTCCGACCCTCGTGATCGTCGTCGGCCTAATCGCCAGCTACCAGCTCGGGGGCTTCCTCGGCGTTGCTTACGCGGCCTCGGCGATGCTTGCTCTTGCCGGCATGGTCGTTGCTCTCGACGCCTACGGTCCGGTCACCGACAACGCCGGCGGCATCGCCGAAATGGCGGGTCTCGAGGAAGAGGTGCGCACGCGCACCGATGCCCTCGACGCGGTCGGCAACACGACCAAGGCGGTCACCAAGGGCTACGCCATCGGCTCGGCCGGCCTTGCCGCCTTGGTGCTGTTCGGCGCGTACACCGCCGACCTCAAGGAGTTCGGAAGCGAAATCGGCGTGACGACCAACCTCGACACGCTCTTCAGCCTGTCGAACCCCTACGTCATCGTCGGGCTGCTGCTCGGTGCGCTTCTGCCCTATCTGTTCGGTGCCCTCGGCATGACCGCCGTGGGTCGCGCAGGCGGTGCGGTCGTCGAGGAAGTCCGCGGCCAGTTCCGCGACAATCCGGGGATCATGGACGGCTCGGTTCGTCCGAATTACGCGCGTACGGTCGACCTCGTTACTCGCGCGGCGATCCGGGAGATGATCTTCCCGTCGCTCCTTCCGGTGCTCGCCCCGATCGTCGTCTACTTCGCCATCGGTGCGGTAGCCGGCAAGGAGAACGGCCTCGCTGCGGTCGGCGCTCTGCTCCTCGGAGTGATCGTTTCCGGTCTGTTCGTCGCCATCTCGATGACCTCGGGCGGCGGTGCCTGGGACAATGCCAAGAAGTACATCGAGGACGGCAATTTCGGCGGCAAGGGCTCGGAAGCCCACAAGGCCGCGGTGACGGGCGACACCGTCGGCGACCCCTACAAGGACACCGCCGGCCCGGCCGTGAATCCGATGATCAAGATCACCAACATCGTCGCTCTGCTTCTACTCGCGGCGCTGGCCGGCCACGCCGCAGGCTAGTCCTCGGCACTTACGAAGATCGGCCCCGCCCGGCACTGCCGCGGCGGGGCTTTTCTTTTCATTGATGCAGATTAGGCTTGGGGGCCGGATTGAGAAGGGGACTCAATGCGACTGGGGCAAGCATTCGCATGCGTGATTCTGGCGTGGTCGGCGCCTGCGATGGCGCGGGCGCCGGACCAACCCGCTCCCAGGATCGCGACGGCGGCCTTCGCTCAGCTTCCCGCCTTGCGGAAACCGAACCTTTCTCCGGACGGGCACCAGATTGTCGCGAGGGCAATCGATGGGGGACGCGGCCGGCTCGTCATCCTGAATGCCGACAATCCCGAGGGTAAGCCCAAGGTCATCAACATCGGTGACGCGAATGTTGCCGGGCTCCAATGGGCGGGAAATCAGCGCCTGCTTCTGACGGTCCTCTCGTCCGACTATGTATTCGGGACGTTCGAGGTGCCGATCCTCCGGCTCATCGCGATCGATGTCCCGACGGGGTCTTTCAGGGTCGTTGACCGCAAGAGCAAGGGCATGCTGGCGGGGGACGTTCTCTACGCCGACCCCACCGGCAGCTGGGCTCTCGTCGCGAGCCAGAACGACCTCTTTTCCTACCCTTCCGTGAAGCGTGTCGACCTCGCGACCGGCAATGCGACCCTCGTCGAAAAGGCGAGGGACGACGTCTGGGATTGGTATGCCGACGACGACGGCGTGGTTCGCGCGGGCATCGCTTACGAAGGTCGCCGATGGACCGTCTGGTACCGGGACAAGGCCGGCGATCCGCTGAGGAAAACGCGAGGCAAATTCGCCAAGGACGACGACAGCGCAGTCGATCGCGTGATGTTTGGGCCGAACAACAATGGCTGGATCGTCACCAATGAGCGGACCGGCCGCTTCGGGCTCTACCGGTACGACTTCGAATCGGGCGCGATCGGGGAAGCGGTGTTCGAGCATCCCGAAGTCGATCTCGACGACGTGAACTACGACCCGACGACCGGGACGATCTACGGGATCAGCTACC
This sequence comes from Sphingomicrobium sp., assembly GCA_035694565.1. Classification (GTDB taxonomy): domain Bacteria; phylum Pseudomonadota; class Alphaproteobacteria; order Sphingomonadales; family Sphingomonadaceae; genus Sphingomicrobium. The sequence goes on along the minus strand of DASSFK010000165.1, from coordinate 5,936 downwards.
AGGACGACCGGCCGCGGATGAAGTGGATCGATCCCGAGCGGCAGAAGCTCCAGCAGAAGCTCGACCGCGCGCTGCCCAGCGCGACCAACATCATCATCGACACTTCGAGGGACGAAAAGAGGTACCTCATCTGGTCGGGCGGAGCCTCGGACCCGGGGCGCTATTTCCTACTCGATACGGCGACCTGGAAGATGCATGCGGTCGTCGATCCCTATGTAATGGAGCCGACGCAGCTGGCTGAAGTGAGGCCAGTTCAATATCAGGCACGAGACGGGCTCAGGATCCGGGCCTATCTGACCACTCCAAAGGGCCGTGAAGCCAAAGCGCTGCCGCTTGTCCTCCTGCCGCACGGCGGTCCCTTCGCCCGCGACGACTGGACCTATGACCCGATCGTCCAATTCCTGGCGAACCGCGGATATGCGGTCCTGCAGCCGCAGTTCCGGGGCTCGACCGGCTACGGCAGGGACTTCGCCAGCAAGGGCTATGGCGAGTTCGGGAAGAAGATGCAGGACGATCTCGATGATGGCATCGACTGGCTGGCGAAGTCCGGTCAGATCGATCCCAAGCGAGTGTGCATCATGGGCATGTCCTACGGCGGATATGCGGCGCTGTGGGGCGCGGTTCGCAACCCGGATCGCTATCGCTGCGCGATCAGCTGGGCCGGTGTTTCCGACCTCGATGCCTTGATGAAATACGACCGCAAGAGCTTCTCGGCGGTCCGCTATTTCAGGGAATGGCGGGCCAAGATCGGCGGCGAAGGAAAGAAGGACCTTGCGAATGTCTCGCCGATCAACTTCGCCGACAAGCTCAAGACTCCGATCTTCATCGGCCATGGCGAGAAGGACGCCCGCGTTCCCGTCAAACAGGGCCATGCGATGGTCGATGCGCTGACGAAGGCGAACGCCGACGTCACCTCCGTTTTCTACAAGGACAGCAGTCACGATTTCGACAGCGGAGCCGATTTCAACGACTGGCTGACGCGGCTCGACGCGTTCCTCGCGAGGCATAACCCCGCCTGACCTTTCCTTTGTGCTCACGCAGGCGCAGAGGCGCCCGATGGTTCACGCGATCAGAGCCCATCAGGCGGGCGGCCCCGAAGTCCTGAAATGGGAAGAGGTGGACGTGGGTGAGCCCGGTCCCGGCCAGGTGCGCATTCGCCAGCATGCGGCCGGGTTGAACTATATCGACGTCTATCACCGGACCGGTCTCTATCCGCAGCAGCTGCCCTTCACGCCGGGGGTCGAAGGGGCAGGAACGGTCGAGGCCGTCGGGGCAAACGTGACGGTGCTGAGGTCCGGCGATCGCGTTGCCTATGCGGGTCCTATCGGTGGCTATTCCGAGGAGCGGCTGATCGACGCGGACCGCCTCGTGAAGCTGCCCGACGAGATTTCGTTCGAGCAGGCCGCCGCAATGATGCTTCAAGGCATGACGGTACGCATGCTGCTTCGGGCAGTCCACCGGGTCGACGAAGGCGAGACGATCCTGGTTCACGCGGCGGCGGGAGGGGTCGGCCTGATCATGTGCCAGTGGGCGAAGGCGCTTGGCGCGACCGTGATCGGCACGGTCTCCACGGACGAAAAAGCCAGGCTTGCCCGCGCCCATGGCTGCGATCACCCGATCATCTACACACGCCAGGATTTCGTCGCCGAGGTGGATCGGATCACGGGCGGCGCGAAGCTTCCGGTCGTCTATGACTCCGTCGGCAAGGACACGTTCTTGAAGTCGCTCGACTGCCTTCAGCCGCGCGGTCTGATGGTCAGCTACGGCAATGCGTCGGGACCGCCCGAGCCGATGGCACCGGGTCTGCTCGCCCAGAAGGGATCTCTGTTCCTGACCCGCCCGACCCTGTTCCACTATATTGCGAAGCGGGAGGAGCTGGAGCAATCGGCGTCCGAGCTGTTCGACCTCGTTCTGACGGGAAAGGTGAGGATCGAGATCGGCCAGCATTTCGCCTTGAAGGACGCGGCCGATGCCCATCGCGCCCTGGAAGCTCGCAAGACCACCGGATCGACCGTTCTGACCGTCTGAAGCGCCTGCCTTCCATTTTCGCCTTGGCGCTTGTAAGGCTCCGCGACTTTTTGCCGACTTAGAAGAGGGATCGCTTGGCCAAGGAAGAATTGCTCGAGATGCGGGGGCAGGTCGTTGAGTTGCTGCCTAACGCGATGTTCCGCGTTCGGCTCGAGAACGGCCACGAGATCCTCGGGCATACCGCTGGCAAGATGCGCAAGAACCGAATCCGCGTTCTGACCGGCGACGAAGTGCTCGTCGAAATGACGCCCTACGACCTGACCAAGGGCCGGATCACCTACCGGTTCATGCCCGGCCGCGCCGGCCCGCCAACCCGCCCTTAGGGCGGCATGCACCTGATCCTAGCTTCCGCAAGCCCGCGAAGGCTGGACCTGCTCGCGCGCATCGGCGTGGTGCCGGGAGAAGTCGCGCCTGCCGACATCGACGAGAGCGTCCCTGCGAACGAGCGGCCGCGCGACCATGCGCTTCGGCTCGCGCGTGAAAAGGCTGAGGCGGTCGCGGCCAGATTTCCGGATTCGCTGGTGCTGGCGGCCGACACGGTCGTCGCCGTTGGGCGGCGAATCCTTCCGAAGGTCGAAGACGAAGCGACGCTCCGCGCCTGCATGAAATTGCTGTCGGGACGGCGCCACCGGGTGCTGACGGGAGTCGCGCTTGCGGCGCCCGGCCGACCGATCCGGACGCGGCTCGGCGAAACGATGATCGCGATGAAGCGCCTGTCCGATGACGAGATCGACTATTACGCCAGTCACGGCGAATGGCGCGGCAAGGCCGGCGGCTATGCGCTTCAGGGCTATGGCGAGGTTTACGTCCGATCCATCGCTGGAAGCTATTCCAACGTCGTCGGCCTTCCGCTCGCCGAGACTCGGCTTTTGCTGAAGTCGGCTGGATACCCGATTGCCTGAGTGGCTGATTGAGCGCGGGATCGGCGAGACCCGCGCCGTTCGTGTCCAGCGGGACGAGATTGTCGAAGCACGGGTCACGCCCGACGGCATCGTTCCGGCGGGGACAGTGCTCGAGGCCCGGTTGGTCGAGGTCGGCGTGCCCGCGCTGGCAGAAGCGGGTGGTCAGCAGTACCTGCTTCCCAAGGGCGCTTTCGGAGCGACCCAGGGTGCGGCGATCCGGATCGAAGTGACGCGCGAGACAATTCCCGGCATCGAGCCGTGGAAACGACCGCTTGCCCGGGTAACGGACGAATCGGCCGGTGAGGCCCAGCCACTCGATTCGGACATCCTTCCGTTTCCATCGCCTGATGATCGGCTCGAAGCCTTCGGATGGTCGGACCTCATCGAGGAGGCGCGGAGCGGCGTCGTCCGGTTCGAAGGCGGCGAGCTCCGCGTGTCGCCGACCCCTGCCATGACCCTCATCGACGCCGACGGTCGGCTAGCTCCCTTCGCTCTCGCCAAGGCGGCCGCGGCCGCCGCAGCCCGTTCGATCGTCCGTCACGGAATCGGCGGCTCGATCGGGATCGACCTGCCGACCATCGCCGGCAAGGAACAGAGGCAGGCCGTCGCGGCTGCAATCGATGCCGCTCTCCCTCAACCATTCGAACGCACGGCGATGAACGGCTTCGGATTCATACAGATCGTGCGCCCGCGCCTGCGCGCGTCCCTGTTCGAGCTTGCTTCCGACAGAGCGTCTTTCGAGGCGCGCGCGCTTCTCAGGCATGCCGCCATCCAGCGGTCGGGATCGACTCAGCTCGTCGCCAGCCCTTCGGTCACCGCGATCCTCGAGCACAACCCGGCGTGGACCGAGAGCCTCGCGAGGCAGGTAGGGGGCGCAGTCGACTTGCGGAGCGACGCGTCCCTCCCCATTCATGGAAGCTATGCGCAAAACGCCTGACGCCAAGTCCTGCCCGCTCTGCCGGAAGCCGTCTGCCCCTGAACATGCACCGTTCTGTTCGCGCGCGTGCAAGGACCGCGACCTGCTACGCTGGTTCGGCGAGGGCTATCGGATTCCGAGCCCGACTCCCGGCCCCGGGGTGGACAGCGAAGACAGCGACGGTTAGGGAGCGCGGCGCTTGGACGGGCGGCCTGCCCAGTCCCGAGAGCCCAGGTAGCTCAGTTGGTAGAGCACGTGACTGAAAATCACGGTGTCGGTGGTTCGATTCCGCCCCTGGGCACCATTCTTCCGCAAAATTGTAACGAGGTCGGCGTCCGACCACTTCCTCCCAGCCTCTACTCCGCATGAACGAAGATCGTTTGACTTAGCACGCGCTAGGCTCCTGGTTAGTTCCGTCATCCGCCTTCCGGACCCGTAGAGGCGACTGCGGAGCTTATTGAGTCTATTCTCCGCATTTTGTGCGGAGAAAATTGCGTTTGCGGAGATTGCCATGGCTTATCTCCGCATATATTGCGGAGATAAATTGCATTGCGGAGAAAAGGCTCCTACATTCTCCGCAGCAAATGCGGAGAAAATGACGTACATTCATGAAATTGCCGGTTGGCCGAGATTTGCCTGGAGCGACGAGTTGATCGCGCCGCTGCTGGCCGAGGTCCGGCACAGGCAGGGCAGACTGGTCGGTCGCATGGAGGCGCTTGGCTTCGAACTGCGTGCAGAAGCCAGCCTGCAGTCGCTGACCGAAGAAGTGGTGAAATCGAGCGAAATTGAAGGGGAGATTCTTGATCGGGAACAAGTCCGATCATCACTGGCACGACGCTTAGGGATGGATATCAGCGGACTGGTTCCTGCCGACAGAGATGTCGAAGGGGTAGTCGAAATGATGCTCGACGCAACGCAACGATATGAGGCCCCACTTACGAAGGATCGCCTGTTTGGCTGGCACGCCGCCTTATTCCCGACGGGTCGGAGCGGCATGACCAAGATCACAGTTGGTGCGTGGCGCACTGAAGCGGCCGGTCCAATGCAGGTCGTGTCTGGTCCGTTTGGTCACGAGAAAATCCACTTTGAAGCTCCAACCGCAATTCATCTCGATGACGAAATGACGGCGCTTCTAGAGTGGTTCGAGCGAGACGAAGGCATTGATCCTGTCATCAAAGCAGCAATCGCTCACCTTTGGTTCGTGACGATCCATCCGTTCGACGATGGAAATGGTCGAATAGCTCGCGCAATCGCCGACTTGGCACTGGCCCGCTCTGAAAAAACTGCGCAACGGTTCTACAGCATGTCGACCCAGATCCGGGCCGAACGAAAGGCCTATTACGATGCGCTGGAACGAACGCAGAAGGGCACACTGGACGTCACCAACTGGTTGATGTGGTTTCTCCAATGTCTCGATCGCGCGTTTATCGGTGCAGACTCGATCGTCGGCATGGTCATGCAAAAGGCACGGTTCTGGGATCGCTTGTCCGGCGAGAAGCTAAACGAGCGGCAAAGCAAGGCTCTGAACCGTCTGATGGATGGGTTCGAAGGTAAATTGACCTCGTCGAAGTGGGCGGCGCTTACAAAGTCGTCGCAGGATACGGCGGGCCGCGACATCGACGATCTCCTGAATCGGGGAATCCTCGTGAAAAACCCTGGAGGAGGTCGAAGCACAAGCTACTCCATAGTGGGCTTTGGCATTGCCGAGGGAAAGAACGGCGAAGGTTAGTAGGACGCTCGAGCGAACAGGAAGCATCGGGCGCGAAGCCCGCCCCTGGCCAATCAAGCGATCTGCAACGGCTTGCCCGTTAACCATAAGCGCGCGGCCGTTCCGACGATAAGCTTCTGAATTGCCGAAAAACGTGCGCCTGACGCGGGTTCCAATCCCTTAATTATGAATGTTGTTTCGGTGCTACACTGTTCCGGAAAAGCGGCGCGTGAACCGCGCTTAGCCTTGTGATGTGTCACTTATCGGACAATGAGAACGCCACGTGCACCCAGGAATGGGCCGAAACGTGCGCCCAGAATATCGGGCCGATTAAGGGGACCAAAATGAAGACGAGCTTCCGTCAAAACCTGCTCGCGTCGAC
>DASSFK010000164.1:0-6133 GCA_035694565.1 Sphingomicrobium sp. | reverse complement strand
AGCCAGTGTGACGTCATGACGGTACGTCTCCCCCACCAAAATCCCACAGCGCCAGCAGCTTAGCAATTCTTGCTGAACGCAGGCTGTTCCACCCGGCGCGTCCACAGGAATCGCATTCAAGGATCGATTTGCCAACCCTTTAAGTGGCCGGGGGAGGGCTCCTGGCGAGCAGGGCGCCCGACTCGATCTCATCCAGTGCACGATGGACGGCGACGTATCGCCTGGCCTGGAGAATCCACGGCTGCGCGTAGGAAGCACCCGGGAGCCGCATTGTCTCGGCCAGGGCTGAATCGACCTCGCCGTCCTGAAGCTGGGTCAAAGCTTTCGCGTAGCGTGCGTCAGGCTGGGTCGATGGCCGATCCGCATGGCGAATCTCGATGATCGAGCCGAACTCTCTCTTGAACTGAGTCCAGAAGCTTTCTTCGGGAGCGGACGAGCGCAGTTGCGGGCCAAGCTCGCGATACTGATCGATCAGCTCACTCAGGCGGACCGGAGAGTGAGAGCCGGTAACAATGGTCGCAACTGCACGCGCATGGCTTTGGCCAAACCGGTCCACCAGCAACGGCTCGAGATATCCGAGCGCGACGCCTCGATCGACTGCGCGCCGGGCGGCGAAGGCGACGAGCAGGGCATCGGCCCGTCCGGCCGATCCTTCGACCCGCTGAGTCGTGGTTTCGACGCGCGAGAGACGGTCCTGGATCTGCGAAATCTCTTCCGAGGGAGGCCCTGCGTCCTCAGGATCTTGTGCCGTCCCTGGGACGGAAATCACCCTTTGAGCGGGGACGACAGCCTCGGGTTTCGGTGCAACTCCAAGGAAGCGCGCAGCTCCGTCAAAGCGCGCCAGCGCCCAGGCCGCGCCCGCTGCGCCGGCCAGGATGAGTGCAAGTCCGAGAAGCAACCGGGTGCCCCATCCCAGCCCGGCGCGGTTCGATGCAGTAGCCATGCTCGCGCTCAAGTCTCGCACAGCCGGGCCGCGAGGGCCAGAAGCTCCGTGTCATTGGGCGACGAGGCGATCCTGACGGCCTCCCAGCCTTCGCCGGCAGCCTCGGCGGTTGGCCCGCTGAGGGCCGCGAGCCTGACCGTCGAACGGACCGCCTGATCGACGAGCTCCGAAAGCCGGCGAGCGGCTCGGGGCGAGTGCAGGACGGCGACCTGACCCTCGAGGCCCTCCAGCCCCTGCACCTTCTCTCTCTCGGATGCCCGATAGATGGGGACAATTGTGATCGCGCGTCCGGTGATCGACGGAGGGCGGCGATCTTCGCCGCAGAGGTGAAGGAGGCGTGCCTCTGGGTCAACGCCAGCAAGCAACTGGTCGATCCCTCCGCCACCAACGGTCGCGATGCCGAGACCGGCAACTTCGGCAGCGACCGCGGTGCCTTCGCCGACCACGTGAACGGGTAAGCCGCGGTACCGGTCCAGCCGGTCCCCGCCCATTTTCACGGTATTCGCGCTCGTAAGGAGGAGCCCATCGAAGCCGCTCGGGTCAGGCGGGGACCAGTCCAGTTTCTCGAGGTCGAACAATGGAATCGAAACGGCATCGAGGCCGAGCTCCCGTGCCTTGGAAAGCGTCCGTCTCGAGGCCGGCTCCGGCCGGAAGACGAAAATGCGTCTCATCTCATGCCGAACAGCAAACGGATGGAATCTGGCGCCTTCTCGAGCATCGACCGTGAAAGCCGCTTTGGCGTCTCGTGGTCCCCGCATTCGAAGACAGCCTCGTCGAAGACCTGATCGCGGCCATCTTCCGAAAGGATCTGGGCGCGGAGATGGGCCTTGCCATCGACGATCTCCGCATAGGCCGCAACCGGCGAGTGGCAGCTTCCGCCAAGCGCCGCCGTGAATGCCCGCTCGGCCCGGATCAGGGCGTGGGTCGTCCCGTCATCGATGATCGTCAGCATCGAGGCGGTCATTGCATCGTCCGCGCGGCATTCGATTGCGATCACCGCCTGCGTCGGCGCCGGGAGCATGACGTCGAGCGGGATCGGCGTTCCGACGCTTCCCATCCCAAGCCGCCGAAGCCCGGCTCCAGCGAGCAAGGTCGCCTGCACTTCGCCCGCCTCAAGCTTGGCGAGGCGCGTCTGAACGTTCCCGCGCAACGGGACGATCTTGAGATCCGGGCGGATCGACAGCAACTGCGCCTTCCGGCGCGGCGAGGAGGTTCCAACGATCGCCCCTCGGGGAAGCGCATCGATGGAATCGGCACCGATCAGCCGATCCTGCACGTCGCCGCGCGGCCTAACCGCCGCAATATTGATCTCGCGGGGCCGGATCGCCTCCACGTCCTTGAGGGAATGGACGCAGAAGTCGACTTCCCCCTCCATCAGCGCACGATCGAGTTCCTTCGTCCACAGCTGCTTGCCGCCGATCTCGGCTAGCGGCCGGTCCTGCACCCTGTCGCCCGTCGTCTCGACGACCTGGATCTGGACGTAGTCTGCGGTCCAGCGGTTTGCGACCTCCAACGCCGATGCGACCTTGTGCGCCTGGACAAGGGCCAGTGGAGACCCGCGCGTGCCTAGAATCGGAGACCGGTGCATGAGGTCCTGCTAGCCCCAAACCGGCCGCCCCACTAGCCGAGCGCCTCCGCGTGCGGCAAAGGCGCGGCCAATGGCGCTCATCCTCGGCCTCGAATCCTCGTGCGACGACACTGCCGCCGCGCTTGTGACGACCGACCGGCAGATACTCGCGCATGCGGTGGTCGGACAGAACGAAGCGCATCGGCCCTTCGGCGGAGTCGTTCCGGAGATCGCCGCGCGCGCGCACGTCGAAATCCTTCCTGATCTGGTGCGCCAAGTGCTCACGGATGCCGGAAAAACCGTAGCGGACGTTGACGCAATCGCGGCAACCGCGGGGCCGGGGCTGATCGGCGGAGTGATGGTCGCCCTGCTTGCCGGCAAAGGGCTTGCGCTTGGAACCGGCAAACCGCTTGTCGCGGTCAACCACCTCGAGGGCCATGCGCTCAGTCCGCGCCTCGTCGATTCCGAACTCGACTTCCCATACCTGCTTCTGCTCGTGTCGGGTGGGCACTGCCAGCTTCTCGAAGTCCGAGCCGTCGGCGATTATCGCCGGATGGCGACCACGATCGACGATGCGGCCGGGGAAGCGTTCGACAAGGCGGCGAAGCTCCTCGGGCTCCCTTATCCCGGCGGCCCTTCAGTCGAGGAGCTTGCGGCTGGCGGCAATCCGAAAGCGGTCCCGCTTCCAAGGCCGCTGGTCGGCTCCGGCGAGCCGCACTTTTCGTTCGCCGGCCTCAAGAGCGCAGTGCAGCGAGCCGTGGCATCGAGCGCTCACAAGTCCGCCGACGTCGCCGCCTCCTTCCAGCAGGCAGTGGTCGACTGTCTGGTCGATCGGACGCGGCTGGCGCTCGAGCGGAGCGACGCGCCCGCGCTGGTCGTCGCGGGCGGTGTCGCGGCGAACCGCGCAATCCGTACCGCTCTCCAGCAGCTCGCGGTCGATCAGGGCCGGCAGTTCAGCGTGCCCCCCGGTTGGCTCTGCACCGACAATGCCGCGATGATCGCCTGGGCCGGAGCCGAGCGCCTCGCTCGCGGCCTTACCGACGCGCTTGACGCGCCTGCCCGGGCGCGCTGGCCGCTCGATCCGGCTGCCGAGAAGGTCCGGGGCGCAGGAGTGAAGGCATGAGCTTCGATCGTCTCGGAGTGATCGGCGGCGGCGCATGGGGCACGGCCTTGGCGCAGGTCGGCGCAAGCAGCGGCCGCGACGTGCTGCTCTGGGCTCGCGAGCCGGAAGTCGTGGACGCGATCAATTCGGTCAACGAAAATTCGGTGTTCCTCCGTGGATCGAAACTCGACCCGGGCGTCCGCGCAACTGGTGAGCTGGCGGATCTCGTGGAGTGCGACGCATGGCTGGTGGTCACTCCGGCACAGCATATGCGCGCGGTGCTCGAAGCGGCTCCGAAGGCCGACAGGCCGCTAATCCTCTGCTCGAAGGGTATCGAAGAGCAAAGCGGCGCACTGCTTCACCGGGTTGCATCCGAAGCGCGCGGCGGCGCTCCGATCGCAGTCCTTTCCGGTCCGACCTTCGCCCACGAAGTCGCCGCGGGATTGCCCACCGCCGTCACGCTGGCCGCCGAGGATGAGGCTCTTGCCGAAGCGTTGCGCGACCGTATCGCCCGTCCGACTTTTCGAATCTATCTGAGCGACGACGTGGCGGGCGCCGAGATCGGCGGTGCGGTGAAGAACGTGCTCGCGATCGCCTGTGGCGTGGTCGACGGCAAGGGTCTCGGCCAGAACGCGCGGGCCGCCCTGATCGGACGCGGTTTCGCCGAGATGACCCGGTTTGGCCTGGCAAACGGAGCGAAACGTGAGACGCTCACCGGCCTCTCCGGCCTCGGTGACCTCGTTCTCACTTGCTCATCAACCAGCTCTCGCAATTTCTCGCTCGGTAAGGGGATTGGCGAGGGCCTCTCGCCCGCCGAGCTGATGACCGACCGCAAGACGGTTGCGGAAGGCGCATTCACCGCCCCGGTGCTGGCTCGGCTGGCGGAGCGGATGGAAATCGACATGCCGGTCGTTGCCGCGGTCGACAAACTGCTTTCGGGCCGAGCAAAGGTCGACCAGGTACTTCAGGAACTGCTCGCCCGACCACCCCGGCCAGAGGCGCACTAGAAATCGACTGCGATGCCCTTCTTCTCCCAGTCGCCATAGCGCGTGGGATCGAGCCTTTTCCCTTCACCGTCGGGAGGCGAGGCTTCCTCGATCGGCATCGGCTTCGGAATGGGCGGCGACTTGGACAGATAATCGGGCGCCTTGAGGCGGTTGGCCTTGGACATGGGACGAAGATGAGCGTTGGGACCCATAATGCCAAGCATTGAAGGTCTTCCCGCGCGACGAGCCGCTCTGCAGATGCTGGAGGCGGTTCTGCGACGAGGACGGACGCTCGAATCGGCAGCGCAGGCAGAAAAGACGCTCAAGCCGTCCGACCATGCGCTCGCGATTGCGATCTCCGGCGAAGTCCTCCGGCGCTTGCCGGACATTGATGCCCTGATCGACAGCGCGACCCGGCAACGGCTTCCCGACGACAGCAAGGCGCGGATGGTGCTTCGCCTCGCGCTGGCTCAGAAGGTCGGACTTCGGACGCCGGAGCACGCCCTTGTCGCGACCGCGCTACCGCTGGTCGACGGCGGACCGCGCCGGCTGGTGCACGGCGTCCTCGGCACTCTGCTGAGGCGTGGCGTGCCCGCGATGAACGCCCCGATCCTGCCGGAGCCCGTCGAGCAGCGCTGGAGCAAGGCTTGGCAAGAGGATGCCGTTGAGTCGGCGAGGCGGCTGATCGCGCAGCGACCCCCGCTTGACCTCACCTTCGTCGATGACGCCTACGCGGCGCAGTTCGCCGAGCAAACCGGCGGCAAGTCGCTCGCCGCTCGCCATGTACGGCTGCACGATTCCGGCGCCGTTTCCGAACTGCCCGATTTCGACGAGGGCCGCTGGTGGGTGCAGGATTTGTCCGCATCGCTGCCCGCTCGGCTGATTGCGGCAAACGCGGGCGAGGTCCTCGACCTTTGCGCCGCCCCGGGAGGCAAGACGATGCAGGTCGCAGCCGCCGGACACCAAGTGACAGCAGTCGATCAGTCGGAAGCGCGCCTCAAGCGCCTCCGCGAGAACCTCCATCGTACGAGGCTCGATGCGCAACTCGTTACGGCCGACGCGCTAAGGTGGTCGCCCGACAGGCAATTCGATTGCATCTTGCTCGACGCGCCCTGCTCTGCGACCGGCACATTCCGCCGTCACCCCGAGGTTCTCTATCGAGCCCGAGCGGATATCATCCGTGATAGCGCGCAGCTTCAGTCGCGGTTGCTCGAACGGGCGGCCGGATGGCTCAAGCCGGGCGGCTGCCTCGTCTATGCCGTCTGTTCGCTCGAACCGGAGGAGGGCGAGACGATCGTGTCGGGCTTCCTCGATGCCGATTCCCAATTCAGAATCGATCCGCCCAGGCGCGGCGAACTCCCCGACTTCGTGACGCCACATGAGCGCGGCTGGGTCCGAATCCTCCCCGGCCTGCTCGAAAGTGAGGGAGGTCTCGACGGCTTCTTCGCCGCGCGCCTTGTCCGGACAGCAACTTAGCGCTTAATCGGACCCATGGGCCGCCCGATAATCTCGCCATCCATCCTTTCCGCCGACTT
>DASSFK010000163.1:0-3235 GCA_035694565.1 Sphingomicrobium sp. | reverse complement strand
TCGCCAGAGCGAATCCTCCGGCGGCGCCGCGGACGCTCGTCAGAAGGCCTTCGGCGGCAAGTCTGCCCATCAATTTCTGGGTCGTCGGCAACGGAACTCCGGTCTCCTGGGCAAGCTCGCTCGCGCTGAGGCGCGCGCCGGCCTCCCGGCGGGCGGCGGCGGTCATGATCACGACCGCATAATCGGCGAGATGGGTCAGGCGCATATCAATTCGGACTGTATGCGTCCGATTTAGTGCGTTGCGCGAGAAAACTCAACCGATGTTGATGACGCTTTCTCAGAGTGGGAGTAGACCCCTCGCGTGCGCCTTTACCCTCTCGTTCGGCCCCTGGCCTTCGCTCTTGATGCCGAGAATGCGCACCGGCTTGCAATCAACGGCTTGAAACTGATGCCCAAACTGGATCCGGCTCGGTTCCCGGATTCGCTGAAATCGACGGTCGCGGGCGTGGAATTTCCGTCGCCCGTGGGTCTCGCCGCTGGATTCGACAAGGACGCCGAGGTTCCGGAGCAGATGCTCGGCCTCGGATTCGGCTTCGTTGAAGTCGGGACGATCACGCCCAAGCCGCAGAAGGGAAACCCCAAGCCGCGGCTGTTCCGACTGGTCGAGGACGGGGCGGTCATCAACCGCATGGGCTTCAACAACCGCGGTCAGTTGGCCGCGCTCGAACGGCTCCGGCACGCGACCCACCATCATGGAGTGATCGGAGTGAACGTCGGCGCCAACAAGGACAGCGCCGACCGCATTGCCGACTACGCCCTCGGGGTAAGGCGGATGGCGCCGGTCGCGCGCTACCTGACGGTGAACGTCAGCTCGCCAAACACGCCCGGACTTCGCGGATTGCAGGAGGATGGCGAACTTCGCGAGCTGCTCGCGGCCGTCGACGAGGTGCGGACCGAGAAGCCGATCTTCCTGAAGGTCGCTCCTGACCTGAACCCCGGCGATCACGAACGGATCGTTCGCGCGGCGCTCGACCATCATATCGATGCCCTGATCGTATCGAACACGACGGTGTCACGTCCCCCACTGAAGTCGCGCCACGCGAATGAGGGTGGCGGATTGTCAGGCGAGCCACTGAAGTCGCTTGCGTCCGAAGCGCTACGAGCCTTCCGCAACGCCAGCGGCGGGGAGGTCCCGCTGATCGCTGTCGGAGGGATCGCCAATGCCGATGACGCATGGGAACGGATCACCTCGGGAGCGAGCCTCGTTCAGCTTTACTCGGCAATGGTCTTCGAGGGGCCCGAGATCGGACGCCGCATTGCCGATGGACTTGCCGAGCGGCTCAAGCGGGACGGCTTGTCCGGCATTTCGCAGGCCGTCGGAAGCGCCGTCTAGGGCCGGCCCGGCAGGGTCAGCACGACGCCCTCGCGGCGAGGATCTGCTCCACCATCGATCCGGCCATTGCGGATCATCACGCCGGTCAGGCCCGAGTCTTCGCCCTGGCCTGGCTCGAGGGTGATCCCGCGCTGGCGAAGGCCTTCCAAGATCTCGGGCGAGAATTTGGTCACTTCGCCCTGAAACGCGCGTCCGCGGGCAACCAAGTTCGGCGCTGCCAGTGCGTCCTGCATCGGCATGTTCCAATCGATCGCCGCCACCAGCGACTTCGCCACATAGGCGATGATCGAATTGCCGCCGGCCGAGCCGATCGCCCCTGCGAACTTGCCGTCGGGTGTCAGCAGGATCGTCGGCGTCATCGAGGATCGCGGACGCTTGCCGGGCGCAATGGCGTTCGCCGCCGGGCGCCCCAGCTCATCATTGGGCTTAAACGCGAAGTCGGTCATCTGGTTGTTGAGAAAGAAGCCGTCGACCATCCGGCCCGACCCGAAGATGCTCTCGACCGTCGTCGTCATCGAGACGACGTTTCCATCCCCATCACGGACGATGAAGTGCGAAGTGCCGGTCGGCTCGTACGTCGTGTCAGCAGCCGTCAATGGAGCGAGCTGGGGTGTTCCGGGCTGGGGCGGCGGCCCTGCGGTCGGTCCGATCAATCGCCGGCGCGACGCGACATAGGCGGGATCGAGAAGACCATCGACCGGCACGGGGATGTCACCGACGTAGCGGTCGCGATCCGCATACATGATCCGGCTCGCCTCGGCGAAAATGTACCAGGACTGGGGATCGTTCGGGCCGCGCTGGGCAATGTCCGTTCCCTCCAGCAGCATCATCAGCTGGATCAGGCCGACGCCGCTCGATTCCGGCGGCGGGACGCACATCACATAGGCGCGATACGGCCGGCACAAGGCCTCGCGCTTGGCCGGACGGTAGCTGGCCAGGTCGGCCATGGTCATCGATCCGCCGAGCGGTCCGGCCCGAGTGCGTTCAACGATCTTCGCCGCCGTCGAACCGGAATAGAGTGCCGAGGGGCCTTGCCCGGCCAAGCGCTCCAGGAAGTCGGCGTAGGCGCGGTTCGTCAGCCGGTCGCCTTGTTCGACGAGCCTTCCGCCCGGCCCTTGCGAAAAGTAAGCGACGACGTCCGGAGCATGGTTCTCCGCATAATTTGCGTGGACCAGCCGAGCGAGGCGCGGGCTGACGATGAACCCGTCGCGCGCCGCCTTCTGCGCATCCTCGAACAGGCTGTTCCATGGCAGCTTTCCGCGCTCTTCGTGGGCCACGGCCAGCATTCGGACGGCGCCTGGAACGCCAGTCGCGTGGCCGCTCAGTACCGCTTCGTCGAACGAGAGCGGAGAGCCATCTGAGCGCAGGAACATCGTCGATGCAGCCTGCGCCGGAGCAACCTCGCGGCCATCGAGGACGGAGACCTTGCCGGTCCGCCCGTCATAATAGGTCATGAAAGCGCCCCCGCCGACACCCGAGCTCTGCGGCTCGACAAGCGAGAGCATGGCCTGGACGGCGATCGCTGCATCAACCGCGCTCCCGCCGCGCTTCAGGACGCCGAGCCCCGCCTGCGCTGCAAGCGGGTTCGCGGCGATGACGAAGGGCTCGGCGGTCGCGGCCTTCCGCTCCGCGACTGGCGCCGTGGCCGGGGTCTGGGAAGTGGCGGGAGTGGCGCAGGCCGGTAGCCATGCGCAGACGAGCAGGGTGAGCAACAGGCGAAGCGGGCGCATCCGCACGGCGACTAGCGGATGCTGCATTGCGCGTCCACGCGCTGGCGCTTGCAGCCGTTTAGGCTAAGAAGTCGCTCCGCAAGCGTGAAGGGGAGCCATGGCGCGGCAGCTCGAACATTTCCCGAACCTCGTCACGATGTTCCTCGCTCGTGTGAGCGAGAAGGGCGATGCG
>DASSFK010000162.1:0-9972 GCA_035694565.1 Sphingomicrobium sp. | reverse complement strand
TCGTCATCCACGCCAAGGCGGACGATGAGAAGACGGACCCGAGCGGAAACAGCGGCGACCGGATCGCCTGCGCACTGCTATAGGAGCGGCCATGGCCAAGAAGAACAAGCTTCCGAAGCGCATCGCGGGCGTGAAGATCCCGAAAAAGCTGCGCAAGCGCGGCGGGCAGGTCTTCGCCTTTCTCGACAATCCCGTCATTTCGAGCATGGTCGCCGCGGGACTGCTCGCGGCGGCGGACAGCATCTCGAGGCAGCCGAAGGTGAAGAAGGCCGGGAAAAAGGCCAAGCTTGCGGCGGCGGAAACCGCCGAAGCGGCCGGAAGCAACGTCATCGACTTCGCGAGTATTCTCGCGATGGCGGCCCGGGAAGGGGCCCGCGCGCTCAAGAACCGGTGAGGTTTTGGCCCGGCCGTGAGGGGGCGTCCCGGCCGGGCCAAGACGAACCCCCGCAGGAGGGGCTTGCCTCAAGGCGCGCCGTAGCGGCCATGGTTCCCGCGTCTCTAGCTTTACGGCAGGCGGAGCCGGGCATGGGACGGGAAGCTTCCACGGCCGTCTGCTTAGGTATATTCGCGCTTTCGTCGCTCACACGAAAGGGAGCGGGATGACCGCATTCAACGCAGTGCGTTTCAAGGTGAAGCCCGGGCGCGACGAGGATTTCCTGGCAGCCCACAAGGCCGTCGACCGCAACTGGCCGGGCCTCCGGCACGCCAACATGATCAAGACCGGAGACGGCACCTACTGCATCATCGGCGAGTGGGACGACATGGACAGCCTGGCCGACGCGCGGCCCTTCATGCTGAAGACGCTGGATACCTTCAGGGACACGCTTGAAGGCGATACCGATCCCGTGTCGGGTCCCGTCGTCGCGGAACTGAGGTAGTCCGCCAGGGATTATTACCTGCGCCAGCGGTCGGCGCAGAGCCCCTAAACGGCCGCTGAAGGAGGCCGCCGATGCGCAAGCTGATCTTACTGGCCGCGCTGACCTTGGCAGCATGCGAGACCACGCCGACAATTCGAAGCGACTTCGACCCGTCCGTGAACTTCGCCAGATACCGGACGTACAGCTGGGTCTACCAGGCGCCGCCAGAGGGCATGAATCCGCTTATCTACGAACGGATCAGGGCTTCGATCGATCGGTCGCTGATGGCGCGAGGCTATACGCAGGCTAATCCCGGCGACTTCGCCGTCGCCTTCACCGTCGGCCGCCGCGACCGCGTCGAAGTCCAAGACTATGGCCCCTACAGCGGCTTCTATCCCGGCTGGGGCCATGGCTATCGCTGGGGCTGGGCACCGATGTATCGGCAAGTCGACATTCGCAACGTGACGGACGGATCGCTGGCGATCGACTTCTACGACACGGCGACCAAGCATCCGATCTGGCACGGCACGGCGACCAAGGAGATCAATCCCGGACGGGTCGTCCAGCAGGCGGAAATCGACCAAGCCGTCGATGCGGTGATCGCGAGGTTCCCGCCGCAGCCGGGACAGCGCTAGCGGACCGGGCCGGGGCGGTAGCAGCCGGTGCGGCAGATCCTTTTCATCCAGGGCGGCGGAGCCAGGGTCCACGACGAGTGGGACGACAAGCTGGTCGACAGTCTTCGGCGGGCGCTCGGTCCAAAGTGGGACGTGCGCTATCCCCGAATGCCGGACGAAGCCGACCCCAGCTATTCCAAGTGGAAGACGGCGATTTCGCGCGAGATTGCGGGACTGGACGAGGGCGCCGTGCTGGCCGGTCATTCGATCGGCGGCACGATGTTGATCCAGACGCTGGCAGAGGATCCACCAAGGCAATGTCCCGGCGCGATCATGCTGATGTCGGCGCCGTTCATCGGGGAGGGCGGATGGGAGAGCGACGATATCTCCCCCATGCCCGACCTTGGAGCGCGCCTGCCGAAGGGCGTCTCGGTTCACGTCTTCCACGGCTGTGAGGATGAGACGGCGCCGTCGGCGCATGCCCATCTATATTCCAGGGCAATTCCGCAGGCGCAGGTGCACCTTCTCCCCGAGCGCGACCACCAGCTTAACAATGACCTGACCGACGTGGCGGACGTCGTTGCAGAATTGGTCTAGTTACCGACGCCGCACCGCCTGGTCCGACCGCTCAAAATCCGGCGGCGACGAGCAGGTTGAACAGCGCCCGCCCGAGTGCGCGCCAGGGCGGCGTCTCGAATGACAGTGTCTCGGCGAGATGGTCGGCGATCAATAGGCTTCCGAACCACAGATAGACCGGGTGGATCCTTCCGAACTTCAGCCTGTCGCGAAGCGCTGCAATGACGATGATCGAATCCGGAATGACGAAGCCGAGCCACAGGAAGGGATTGGGAACCCACGGCATCAGGTGGCGCCAGCGGACCCAGGCCGGCCACCACACTGCGACCGTCGCCAGCAGCATGAAGCGCTTGTGCCAGTCCGGCGTCCTCCGCTTCGCGTAGGCTGCGCCGACGAGCAGGAGCAGGACGAGCATGGCGGTCACCACACCGACCAGCTGCGAATAGGAAGCCTCGCCCTGGCCTTCGGCGAGGTCGCGCCGCACCGCCATCATGCCCACCCCGAACCCGGTCAGAGCCATTGCCAGCGCCAGCGGGAGAGACGCATTGCCGAGCCGCTGATGAATTGGGATCTTCTTCGCTTTGGCGAAATGGACCTGCGCGGTCAGCAAGGCGATCCAGCTGAAGAAGAACAGGCCGTGGAGGTGCGCGATCGGCGGGCCGCCGAAAGTGCGCCGCGCGAGCGGGAGCCAATACGTCGTGCTGAAGCCGACCAGCGCAGCGACGACCGCGACCCACGCGAAGGCGACATAGAAGAAAGTGCCGCGATCGGCTTTCCAGAGGTTGATAGCCACGCAAGTCCCCCGCTTTGCGGGAGACTAGGCGCGGCGGCGGTGCGGTCAATGCGCGAGAGCTGCCGAGAAGCGCCAGCGATAGCGATGATTGATGACGGCAGTGCAGCCGGTCACAACCCAGCGGCCGTCACGCCCGGATTGGGGCCGCCTCCGCCAAGAAAGATCCATGTGTCCTACTTCGCCGCAATCAGATCCGGCTGGTCCTCGTCCACCGACGCCTTGGCCTTGCGCTTCGCCTTCTTCGGCGCGCTTTCCACCACTTCCGGCTTGACGCTCGCGCGTTCGAGGAGAGGCTTCAGATACTGGCCGGTGAAGCTCTCAGGGCAGGCCGCGACATCCTCCGGAGTACCGGTCACGACGATCCGGCCGCCGTTGACTCCTCCGCCGGGCCCGAGGTCGATGACATGGTCTGCGGTCTTGATGACGTCGAGGTTGTGCTCGATCACGACGACGGTGTTGCCCGTCTCGACGAGGCGATGGAGGACCTCCAGAAGCTTGCGCACGTCTTCGAAATGCAAGCCCGTGGTGGGCTCGTCGAGGATGTAAAGCGTCTTGCCCGTCGCCCGCCGCGACAGCTCCTTCGACAGCTTAACGCGCTGCGCCTCGCCGCCCGACAGGGTCGTCGCCTGTTGCCCGACCTTGATGTAGCCGAGGCCGACTTCCTGAAGCATCCGCATCTTGTCGCGGATGCCGGGGACGGCCTTGAACAGCTCGGCCGCCTCCTCGACGTTCATGTCGAGCACGTCAGCGATCGAGTGACCCTTGAACTTCACCTCGAGGGTCTCGCGATTGTAGCGCGCGCCGTGGCAGACGTCGCAGGTGACGTACACGTCGGGCAGGAAGTGCATCTCGATCTTGATCACCCCGTCGCCCTGGCACGCCTCGCACCGGCCGCCCTTGACGTTGAAGCTGAAGCGACCGGGCTTGTAGCCGCGCGCCTGCGATTCCGGCAGGCCGGCGAACCAGTCGCGGATCTGCGTGAAGGCGCCGGTGTAGGTCGCGGGGTTGGACCGCGGCGTTCGGCCGATCGGCGACTGGTCGATGTCGATGACCTTGTCGAGCGCGGCGAGGCCGTCGATGCCCTCGCACGGACCGCAGACAATGCGCGCCCCGTTCAGTGCCCGGGCGGCGCCGGCATAGAGCGTGTCGATGGTCAGCGAGGACTTGCCCGAACCGCTGACTCCGGTGACGCAGGTGAACGTGCCGAGCGGGAACCTGGCGGTCACGTCCTGCAGATTGTTGGCGCGGGCGCCCTTCACGGTGACGAACCGGCCGGTGCCCTTGAGGCGCCGCTTCGGAAGCGGGATCTCGCGGCGGCCGGAGAGATAGTCGGCGGTGATGCTGGTGGTGCAGGCGAGCAGCTCGTCGAGCGTGCCCTGGCAGACGACCTCTCCGCCATGGACACCGGCGCCCGGACCCATGTCGATGACATGGTCGGCGTGGCGGATCGCATCCTCGTCATGCTCGACGACGAGCACGGTGTTGCCGAGGCCCTTGAGCCGCTTCAGCGTCTCGAGGAGGCGGTCGTTGTCCTTCTGATGGAGGCCGATCGAGGGTTCGTCGAGGACGTAGAGGACGCCCGACAGGCCGGAGCCGATCTGGGAGGCGAGGCGGATGCGCTGGCTTTCGCCGCCCGAGAGCGTGCCCGAGGTTCGGTCGAGGTGAAGATAGTCGAGGCCGACATTGTGGAGGAATCCGAGGCGCTCGTTGATCTCCTTGAGGATGACGTGAGCGATCTCGCGCTGGGTGGGTCCCAGCTTCTCCTCTAGGCTGCCGAACCACGCGTAGGCGTCGGCGACCGAGCGGCGGGTGGAAAGGGAAATGTCCTCGCCCGCGATCTTCACGCTTAGCGCCTCGGGCTTGAGTCGGGCTCCGTGGCAGACCTCGCACGGGCGGCTGGCCTGGTAGCGCGACAGCTCCTCCCGCATCCATGCCGACTCGGTCTGGAGCATTCTGCGGTTGAGATTGCCGATGACGCCTTCAAACGGCTTCTTCACTTCGTAGGACTTGCGGCCGTCGACGAAGCGCAGGGTGACGGCGCGGCCCTTGGTGCCGTGGAGGACGACGTCCCGCGCCTCCTCGGGAAGGTCCTTCCAGGGCGTCTCGAGATCGAAGTCGTAGGCGCGTGCGAGCGAGCTCAGCACCTGCATGTAATAGGGCGAGGGCGGGTTGGACTTGGCCCACGGCACGACCGCGCCCTTCTTGATCGACAGCGCATGGTTGGGGACGACGAGATCCTCGTCGAACACCAGCTTCTCGCCGAGACCATCGCAGGCGGGGCAGGCGCCCTGCGGCGCGTTGAAGCTGAACAGGCGCGGCTCGATCTCGGCGATGGTGAAGCCGCTGACGGGGCAGGCGAACTTCTCGGAAAAGAGGATTCGGCCGGGAGGCGCAAAATCGAGCTTCATGCCCTTGGGGACGGTCTCGGAGTCGGCCGGCGGATCGGCCGGGTCGAGGTAGGCGAGGCCTTCGGCAAGCTTCAGAGCGGTCTCGAAGCTGTCGGCGAGGCGCGGCTCGATGCCTTCGCGAACGACGATCCGGTCGACCACGACTTCGATGTCATGCTTGTACTTCTTGTCGAGCGCCGGGGCGTCCTCGATGTCGTAGAACTCGCCGTCGATCCGGACCCGGGTGAAGCCCGCTTTCTGCCACTCGGCGAGTTCCTTGCGGTACTCGCCCTTGCGGCCCCGGACGACCGGCGCCAGCAAAAAATGGCGGCTGCCCTCGGGCAGCGCCATCGTTCGGTCGACCATCTGGCTGACCGTCTGCGCACTGATCGGGAGGCCGGTCGCCGGCGAATAGGGGATTCCGACGCGCGCCCACAAAAGGCGCATGTAGTCGTAGATTTCGGTGACCGTCGCGACCGTCGAGCGCGGGTTGCGCGAGGTCGTTTTCTGCTCGATCGAGATGGCCGGCGACAGGCCGTCGATATGCTCGACGTCCGGCTTCTGCATCATCTCCAGGAACTGGCGCGCATAGGCCGAGAGGCTTTCGACGTAGCGGCGCTGGCCCTCGGCATAGATGGTGTCGAAGGCGAGGCTTGATTTGCCCGAACCGCTGAGGCCGGTGATGACCGTCAGGCTCTCGCGCGGGATGTCCACGTCGACGGCTTTCAGATTGTGCTCCCGCGCGCCGCGGACAGAGATATGGGTCAGCATCGGCTGGTCTTCGTTCCGTTTATGTTCTGGTTAAACGAGCCACCGCTGATGGTCAACGCGGCTTGGCCCCATGTGGGTTCGGAAAGTGGATTCCGCAACTCATCGACGGCAAAGGTACGTTTGTCGATGGTCGGTGTAAGCGGCCACTCCCTCAGCCGAAGTCGCCCTGTCAAATCAAGCATTTGGGGGCAAATGATGTTTCTTCTCGCTTCGCGCAGGGTATCGCGGATGACGGCTGTTCTCCTTCTTTGCACGGCGATGTCGGCAATTCCGGCCGCGGCCCAGACCGGCGCCACCGCCGGCGTCACAGATACCGAAACCAAGGTCCTGCACTTCGGGAGCTGGGGCGTCGACCTCGGCACCCGGGACACCAGCGTCAATCCGGGCGATGACTTCCAGCGCTATGCCGCCGGCAAATGGATGGATGCGACCGAGATCCCGGCCGACAAGTCGCAGAACGGCGTCGGCTCCGAGCTTGCCGACCGCAACCAGGAGCAGCTCCGGGCGATCGTGACCGGATCGCCCAACGACAGCCAGATCGGCGCCTTCTACGCAAGCTACATGGACGAGGCCCGGCTCGAGCAGCTCGATTCCTCTCCGCTGAAGGCCGACCTCGACCGGATCGATGCGATCAAGACCAAGGCCGAGTTCGCAAAGAGCATGGCCGACAGCTTCTCCGCGTTCGGAGCGACCTTGTTCGGCGTCGGCGTTCTCCCCGACCCCGCGAACCCGACGATGAATATCGCGTTCGTCGGCTCGGCCGGGATGGGGCTCCCGGACCGCGACTATTACCTGCTCGACAAGTACAGGCCGCAACGCGACGCCTACCGCGCCTACATCGAGCGTACGCTCGAGCTGACGAACACGCCGAACGCGTCGGGCGAAGCCGACAAGCTGCTCGCGTTCGAGACCGAGATCGCCAAGATCTCCTGGCCGCAGGCGGACCTTCGCGATCTCGACAAGATCAACAATCCGATGACCCCGGCGCAGCTCCTCGCCTACGCGCCGGGCCTCGACTGGAACCATTATCTTTCGGACGCCGGGATCGGCTCGCCGAAACTCATCGTCAGCGACAATACGGCGGTGAAGGCGGTGGCGGCGCTCTACGACAAGACACCGCTCGAGACCCTGAAGACCTGGCAGCGCTTCAAGGTCGCCGACCAGGCGGGCAATTATCTTTCCAAGCGCTTCGTCGACAGCAAGTTCGAATTCGCCAGGACTCTGACCGGCGCCAAGGAGCTTCGTCCCCGCTGGCGGCGTGGCATCGGCGAGGTCGACGGGCGTCTCGGCGAGCTCCTCGGCGAGACCTACGTCCAGCGTTACTTCACGCCCCAGTCAAAGGCGGCGATGGAAGAGCTGGTCTCCAACCTCAAGAAGGCGGCCGCGGTCCGGATCCAGGAGAACGGCTGGATGGAGGAGGCGACCAAGAAAGCCGCCATCGCCAAGCTCGGCCGGATGGACGTGATGGTCGGCTATCCCGACAAGTTTCGCGACTATTCGAAACTCCAGATGAAGGCCGGCGATCTCTACGGCAACGTGAAGCGCAGCTCGGCTTTCGAGTGGGACTATACGCTCAGCGACCTCGGCAAGCCCGTCGATCGAAAGAAGTGGGCGATGAGTCCGGCGACGGTCAACGCCTATAATGGCGGCCTCGAGAACAAGATCGTGTTCCCGGCCGGAATCCTCCAGCCGCCGTTCTTCGACGCGGGCGCCGACGCCGCCGTGAACTACGGCGCGATCGGAGCGATCATCGGCCACGAGATCATGCACGGCTTCGATGACCAGGGCCGCAAGATCGACGAAAATGGAGCGATCCGCGACTGGTGGACCCCGGCGGACGCGACCCGCTTCAGGGCGCTGACCAGCGAGCTTGGGAAGCAGTACGCTTCCTACGAGGCGGCTCCGGGCGTGTTTATCAACCCCGATCTCACCATGGGCGAGAACATCGGCGACATGTCGGGTCTCGAAGTCGCCTACACCGCCTACAAGTTCGCGCTCGACGGGAAGCCGGCCCCGGTCATCGACGGCCTGACCGGCGACCAGCGCTTTTTCCTGTCCTTCGCCCAGGCCTGGCGCGGCGAGCAGCGAGACGATGCGATCAAGACCCAGGTCGCATCCGATCCGCACAGCCCGAGGCGCTACCGGATCATCGGGCCGCTCCGGAACCTCGACGCCTGGTACACGGCGTTCGAAATCAAGCCGGGCTCGAAGTTCTACATCGCTCCCGAAAAGCGCGTCCGGATTTGGTGATCGGCAGTCGGTTCCCCAACTGCTGAGGGGAATGCGCGGCTGGGCATCGTCAGCCGCGCATTTCTTTCTTCTTGGGCTGAGCGATCCCGGGATGCGGCTTGCGGCCCGGCAGAGTCACGACGTTGTTCGGCCAGCGGCCGGCCGGCCGCCAGTGTTGAGTCGCCCATCCGCGTCGGTCCAGCCAATCGACGATCGACTGCAGCCATTCCGCCCGGCGGATCGCGATCGGGCGCCAGGAGAGCGGATCCAGGCCCGTCCACGGAAGGAAGGGCGAGCGGCGCGAGAAGGCCCAGAGCTCCATTCGCATCGTCGGCCTGTCCGAGGACGCCCGGGCATGGAAGCCGCAGGTGTCCACGATCACCAGAGTGTTGGCCGGAACGCTGAAATGGGTCGGTTGCGGAAGGCCGAGCTCCGTCAGCTCCTCCGGTGAAATCCGAAGCGAGCCGCGCTTCGAGAGGCGATCTCCGTTTTCCTTGATGCCGATGCTCTTGCGCCTTTCCCAGGCGATCCGGGCTTCCGAAAGGCGGTGCGACCCGGCGACATAGGTGAGGGGACGCCCGTCTTCGGCGACGTCGGTCAGGAACAGCCAGGCTTTCATCGAGGGCTGGAACGTGTCGGAGTGAAGCTCGAGCTGCGGATCGGGCAGCCCTTCGGCAACGCCGCCGGCGATGGCCTGGAAATAATAAAGCGGCTCGCTGCGAGTGCTCGCCACGTAGGCCATCAGACCTTTCCACCGCGAGCCGTCGAGCAATTGCGCGAGCCCCGGCAACCGGCGCCTGAGGCGCGGCCCGACCGGGATTCGGTGGGTGATCGTGTCGCCCTGCTGCTGGTTTCGGCAACCCAGTTCCGGGTCCAGCAATTCGCTCTGGACGCTCTGGAAGAGATCGAGGGGCAGGAAATCGCGAATGACGACATAGCCGTCGCGGTCGAACTGTTCCTTCAGATCGGCGTCGATTCCCCGAGCGAGTCGGGCGCGCCTCGAGCGCGCGAGCGAGTGCGCTCTTTTCAGGCGCCAAACGTGCAGGCCGGCCTCGTTGAGCCGCTTCGAACCCAGGATAGGGTTGTCGACGAAGCTCTTGGCGCCCGTGAGCACGGCGAAAAGCCACAATGGCGCCCGCCACCATCGCAAAATATCGTTGGAAGACGATGTCATTCGACGATCAGAACTTCTTGGGATCCGCTAGACGTCATTGAGCCGGGCACGATCTTAACTCGAGTATTTGACGATGATTGAGCATATCCTTCTAGCAATTCTGATCCAGCTGTTGGTCAGAATTATTTCTGGAAGTTGGATTTCAGGCACAATCGCGGCCTCCGCCTGGTTCCTGTCCCGCGAAATCACGCAGGCCGAATATCGCTGGATCGAGCAATTCGGATCGGGGCTTCGAGCCAATATGCCGTGGTGGGGAAGGTTCGACCCCGGGGTCTGGCAACGGCCTGATCCCTGGCTCGACTGGATCGTGCCGACGTTTGTGACGTCGGCGATCGCGGTCGTGGCTCAGCGCAAGGGGAAAGCCGCGACCTCCTCGTAATGCGGGCCGTGGCGCGAGAGCTTGCTTTCGAACAGGATGAAGCGGTCGAGAGTGAAGGCGTTTGAACCAAGATCCGAATGCCGGCGAAGGAAGGTGTCGACGGCTTCAGAACTCCGGCGGTTCCAGCGGGCGAGCGTGACGTGGGGCGAGAAACTGCGGTGTTCCGGCTCGAGTCCGGCCTGCTGGAGGGCT
>DASSFK010000161.1:0-3671 GCA_035694565.1 Sphingomicrobium sp. | reverse complement strand
GAAGGCATCTTCATGCGCCGGTTCGGCAAGATGCACATCCACGTGTGGCGGCCGATCGACAGCAAGTTCCGGCTGATCACCGCTCGCCGCAACCCGAACATGGTGATCCTGTTCTTCGCGCTGCTTCTCGGCCGGCCTGACGTCGGTATCGAGCTAGTGGCACTTTGGACGCTCATCTCGCTGATCTTCCACGCGGTCCGACTGGCGCAGGCGAACGCCGCTCACGACCGCGGCCAGAAGATCGTGTCCTGGCTGGCATGAGCCTCACGACCGCGGTCGTTCTGGCCGGATCGCGCCCGGGCAAGGATCCGTTCGCGGAGCGCTACGGGACCGACATGAAGGCGCTCATTCCGATCCTCGGAGAACCGATGGTCAGGCGCCCGGTAGATGCGTTGCTTGCAAGCCGCGACATCGACGGCATTCGCGTTCTTGCACAGCAGCAAGATCGAATCCGCGAGGCGCTTCCGAACGATCCACAGGTTTCGGTTGACGCGTCGGGCGACACGATCGCGTCGACGCTCGAGAAGATGTGCGTCGATCCAAACGTCCGATGGCCGATCCTCGTGACCACGGCCGATCATGCGCTGCTGACCCCGGACATGGTCGCCGATTTCCTCGCCAAGTCGCAAGGAGCCGACATTGCGATCGGCGTGGTTTCGAAGGAGGCATTGCTGAAGCGGCTGCCCGAGACGAAGCGTACTTGGCTGAGATTCCGGGGCGGCGCTTACAGCGGCGCCAACCTGTTCCTGCTCGGTGGCCCCAAGATTCAATCGACTCTGCGGCTATGGAGCTCGAACGAGCAGAACCGGAAGAAGGCATGGCGAATGCTTCTGACGCTTGGCCTGTTCGGCTTCCTTGGCGCCCTCTTTCGCCTGCGCACTCTGCAGCAGACTCTCGACAGCGTCGGACGCAGGCTCGGCCTCGACATTCGTGCCGCGGAACTGTCCGACCCGCTCGCTGCGGTCGATGTCGACAAGCCGGCCGACTACGAGCTCGTGACCGCAATCCTCGAGGGACGGGCGTGAAGACCGACTTTGCCATCTACGACATGGACCGGACAGTCACCCGACACGCGACCTACACGCCGTTCCTGCTGCATTGCGCGATGCGCCGCGCGCCCTGGCGCCTGCTCTTGCTGCCGTTCGTGATCGGGTCGATGCTCGCCTACGTGCTCAGTCTTATCGACCGCGGGAAGCTGAAGGAGATCAACCATCGCCTGCTGCTCGGATCGAAGCGGCATCCAAACGAGCTGAAGCCGCTTGTCGACAGCTTCGCCGAGAGGACTGCGGCGTCCAACATCCGGCGAGGCGCGCGGGACGCAATCGCTCGTGACAGGGCCGAGGGGCGCCGCCTCGTCATGGCGACCGCAAGCTACCGGCTCTACGCACAGGCCATCGGCGACCGGCTGGGCTTCGATGATGTCATCGGCACCGGGTCGATCATCGGTCTCGACGAGCGGGTGCACTCGAAGATCGACGGCGAGAATTGCTACGGACCAGCGAAGCTTCGGATGGTGACCGACTGGCTTTCAAAGAGCGGCTTCGAGCGCGGGCACGTCCGCTTCTATTCGGATCATGCGAGCGATGCGCCGGTATTCGAGTGGTCCGACGAGCCGGTCGCCGTGAATCCCCACTCGAGGCTCAGCAAGCTTGCGGGCGAACGGGGATGGGCCGTCGAGGACTGGAGCTAGAATGACCGCCCGGTTCAAGTTCGACCGCTTCGAGGTGGACGCCGCCCAGCGGCGGCTAACCAACGGCGACGAGGCGATCGAGGTGAACAGCCGCTACCTCGACGCTCTGATCCTGATGCTTCGGCACCCCGGCGAGCTGATCACTCGCGATCGCTTTCTCGATGATGTCTGGAAGGGCATTCCCGTCACCGACGAAGCGCTCAGCCAGTGCATCACCAACCTTCGTCGAACGCTCGGCGACGAGGCCTCCAAGCCGCGATTCATCGAGACGGTTCCAAAGCACGGATACCGCTTCATCGCGCCGGTCGAGGAGCGGCAGGTCCAGACTCTGGTCGGACGTCAGATCACTTTCCCGCGAGGCTGGCAGGGCGGAATGTCCCTGACTGCGGCCTGTGCGGTCGGCGGCGGTTTCGCCGGAGTGGCCGGTGGCCTCATCTACGGGCTTGGAGCCTCGCCCGATCCGCTGAAACCGGCGGTGGGTGCCGCATCATTCCTGATGGTGATGCTGTCGGTGAACATCCTCGCGGCAGCAATCGGCGGGCTGGGAATCGGATTTGGAATTTCGACCGCGCACCGGATTGCGGGCGCCAAGGTGCTGCCGACTGCGATTGGCGCCGCCGTCGGCGGACTGGTGATCGGAGCCGCGGTGAAGATGATGGGGCTCGACGCGTTCAGCGTCCTCCTGGGCAAGGCTCCCGTCGGGATCGGCGGAGGCTTCGAAGGGTTCGTCCTCGGCGGTGCCGTCGGTCTCGGCTCGCACCTGTCGCTCTTGCGAGTGCGTTCGTGGCCTTCCATCTCCGGCGCGGCCCTCGCGGGCGCTCTCGCCGGAGCCCTGCTCCCGTTGCTGGGCGGACGGCTGATGGGAGCAAGCCTCGACGCGCTTGCCGACGCGTTCCCCGAATCTCCGCTCAACATCGACGGGCTCGGACGCTGGTTCGGCGAGACCCATTTTGGCCTCGCCGCCCAGATCGGATTCGGTGCCCTCGAAGGCTTCCTGTTCGGAACCGCGATCACCGTCGCGATCCGCTATGCCAACAATCTGCTCCGGGAAATCGACGCGGGCTAGACTTCCCGAAGCGCGTTCTCGAAATCCGCGATCAGGTCGTCCGGATCCTCGACCCCGATCGAGATGCGCACCAGATTGTCCGTGATTGCGAGCGCCTGCTTGCGTTCGTCCGGCACGGACAAGTGAGTCATCGCCGCCGGCGCGCTGGCCAGGGTCTCGGTTCCCCCGAGGCTCACCGCGAGGTGAGCGATCTTGAGCGAGTCGAGGAAGGCAAACGCCTCTTTCTCCCCACCCTTCAGATAGAGAGAGAAGGTCGAGCCCGCTCCCGTGCAATGGCGGTTGTAGATGTCGGCCTGCCGCGATCCTTCCTCGAGGAAACCGAGATAGCCGACGCTTTCGACCTTCGGATGATCGCGCAGGAAAGCGCAGACCTTCTCCGCATTGTGGCCGGCCTTCTCCATTCGAAGCTCGAGGGTTTCGAGGCTGCGCAAGAGCATCCACGCGGTGTTCGGGTCGCAGATGGTGCCGATCGTGTTCCGCATCATTCGAATCTGGTCGATCAGCCCCTGGCGCCCGACCAGGCCGCCGGCGACGAGGTCGCTGTGACCGCCGGCATATTTGGTGAGGCTGTAGACGCTGATGTCGGCACCCTGCTTCAGCGGGTGCGCCCAGAGCGGGCCGAGGAAGGTGTTGTCGATCGCGATCGGCGGACGCTGGGCTTCGGGGAAGGCCGCGTTGCGGGCCGCCGTCACGGCCTCGACGTCGACCAGCTGGTTCGTCGGGTTTGCCGGGCTTTCGAGATAGATGAGCGCGACGCGGCCCATCGCTTTCGCCTTTTCGATCACTTCGTCGATTTCCTCGCGGGACGCGCCGGACGGGAAGTCGAGGTAGGAAACGCCGAAGCGGCCGAGGATCTTCGCGATCAGCGTCTCCGTCGCGGCATAGAGCGGGCCCGAATGGACGACCACGTCCCCC
>DASSFK010000160.1:0-2413 GCA_035694565.1 Sphingomicrobium sp. | reverse complement strand
GCCGACGATGTCCATCGCAACCCGAATTCCGGGCGGGACCGGCTGAGCGCATTCGACCAGAGCGCCCATCGCGGAGATGTTGCGCAGGCGGACCTCGCAGACGACCCCGTCGATCGACGCCATCGCCCGGCGCATCAGCCGCTGCCGGGGCTCGCGGAGGCACTGGAAGCCGTCGGGGACGACGGTCGCCTTCGAGGCCACCTCGCGTGCGGCCGATCCTTCCAGCGGCCGGCCGAAGATGTAGCCCTGGACGTGGCTGACCCCGAGCTCGCGGATCAGGTGAAGGTCGTCGTGGGTCTCGACGCCCTCCGCGCAAGTGTCCATCTGGAGGCTCTCGGCGAGAGTCACGATGGCGCGGATGATGGCGCTGTTGCGGCTGGTCTTGGATGCAGCGCCGCGCACGAAGCTCTGGTCGATCTTGATCTTGTCGAACGGCGCCTTCTTCAGATAGCCGAGCGACGAATAGCCCGTTCCGAAGTCGTCGAGCGCCAGGCGGACGCCGAGGTCCTTCAATTTGGTGAAGGTCTCGTCGGTGGTTTCGCCCTCGGCGAGGAACACGCCTTCGGTGATCTCGAGCTCGACCCGGCTTGCGCGGACATTGGTTCGCGCAAGCGCGTTCGCGACGGTCTCGACGATGTTCGGATCGTTGAACTGGATCGGCGACAGATTGACCGCGATGCGCACCGAATCCGGCCATTTCGAAGCCTCTTCGAGCGCGGTCTCCAGGACCCAGGTCCCGATGCGCCCGATGAGGCCGCATTCCT
The DNA here is from genome assembly GCA_035694565.1 of Sphingomicrobium sp. Taxonomy (GTDB): domain Bacteria; phylum Pseudomonadota; class Alphaproteobacteria; order Sphingomonadales; family Sphingomonadaceae; genus Sphingomicrobium. The sequence continues at coordinate 1,649 of DASSFK010000160.1, read as the reverse complement.
CGGCGAGAGGAATGAACTTCTCGGGCGAGATCTTGCCGCGGAGCGGATGATTCCACCGGACCAGCGCCTCGAACCCGCAGACGTCCTCGCCGGCGGCACTGACGATCGGCTGGTAGGCGACCCATAGCTCGCCCTTGTCGATCGCCTGGCGAAGGTCGTTCTCGAGCACCTGGCGGTCCGACGCTTCGGAGTGCATCGAGGGTTCGTAGAAGCAATGCTTGCCGCGCCCAGCGCCCTTTGCCGCATAGAGCGCGAGATCGGCGTCGCGGACCAGGCTGTCGGCGGTGCAGCGGCCCGGATCGCCGATCGAGACCCCGACGGAGGCTCCGATGACCACTCGATGGCCCTCGATGTTGTAGGGCCGGGAGACCTGCTCGATGAGGGTCCGGGCAAGCGATTCCAGAAGGCCGATGTCGACCGTTCCGGGAAGAACGGCCTTGAATTCGTCGCCGCCGAGACGTCCGACCTGGCCATGATCGCCCATCACCGACTTCAGGCGATCGGCGACCTGGCGGAGCAGCGCGTCGCCGACGGGGTGGCCGAGGGTGTCGTTGACGTTCTTGAAGCGGTCGAGGTCGATCAGGAAGAGCGCGCAGCCCTTCTGGCGGTTCTTCGCGTTGCGAAGCGCCTCGTCGAGCGTCTGGCGCATCATCGCCCGGTTGGGAAGGCTGGTGAGGGAGTCGAAGCGAGCGAGGCGGGTGATTTCCTGCTCCGAGCGGCGCTGCTCGGTCAGGTCGGTACCGATCCCGCGGAAGCCGAGGAAGCGGCCGCGCTCGTCGAAAATGGGGTTGCCCGAGAGCGACCAGTGAATGTCCTCGTCGCTCGCCGCCCGGACGATCACGTCCGAGAAGGGGAAGCGCGCCGAAAGGTGGAAGCCCAGCGTCTTGCGCTCCTCGACCCTCGCGCCCGGCGACGTATCGACCGAGAGCAGGTCGGTGAACTGGCGCCCAAGCAGTTCGTGCGCCTGGCACTGGAAGTCGTCGGCCAGTTGCTGCGAGACGTAGGAGAGGGTGCCCTCGCCGTTGGTCTCCCAGAACCAGCCCCGGCCGCTGTTCTCGAACTCCTCGACGAAGTTGAGCGCCTTGTGCGCCTCCGCGTCGAGGTTCAGCCTCTTGCGGCCGGCGGAGATGAAGCTTCGCGAACCGGCGATGCTGTAGGCGACAAGCGCCAGCGAGAGGACCTCGACCGCAAACGGAACGAGCGGGCTGTCCGACAAGACGACCGCCGCGAAGGCCGAGGTGATCATGTTGGTGATGATCAGCGACGGCGACTGAACCGACCCGATCGCGCCCATCGCAATCCCCGCGCTCATCGCGATCGGAGCGGCCGCGATGGGAAAGACGAAGGTGTCGTCCTCGACCGAAATTCCGAACCAGGTCCACAGCAGCCCGACGAAAAGGAGGTAGGCGCAAAGGCCCCTCACCACCGTGTGCGACGGGATGTTGAGGCGCTTGCGGTTGAACAGGACCGCGGCGGCGGCGGCGTCGCAGAGAAGGGCGAGCCCGGCGGGGATCAGCGGATTGTCCGCCGAGAGGCCGGTGCCGCGCGTCTGGAACAGGAAGAGGAACGCTCCGGTGATCAGGGCATGGGTCACGCCGAGCAGCACCGGGATCAGGTCGAGCCCGGTAACCCGCCAGTCGGACAGGGAT
>DASSFK010000159.1:0-6432 GCA_035694565.1 Sphingomicrobium sp. | reverse complement strand
TGATGAGGGTTCCCGTACATGCTCTATGACGCCTACGAAGTTCAGCGCTCGTTCCTTGCGGGCGCGAGCAAATTGGCGGGCATGAGTGCGGGATGGCTGAATAATCCAGCTAATCCATTCGCTTATGCCTCGATGAGCCCGTTAATCGCGGCAGCTCTCGACGTTTTTGCCCATGCTGCAGCGCCGCGAGGAAAGCCGGAATTCGGAATCGCCCAGACCGTGGTGAGGGGCCGCAAGGTCAAGATTCACGAGGAAATCGTCGCTCGCGAGCCGTTCGGCCAGTTGAAGCGCTTCGTCCGGGAAGGCGCCGGAGCGAAGGATCCACCCTTGCTGATCGTCGCCCCGATGTCGGGTCACTTCGCGACCCTTCTTCGCGGTACGGTCGAGCGCATGGTTCCAAAGCACAACGTCTTCATCACCGACTGGAGCGACGCGAAGTCGGTTCCCCTTACCGAAGGCACCTTCGATTTCGACGATTACGTCGATTATTTGATCGAGTTCATCGAGACGATCGGCGAAGAGACGGGTCAGCGCCCTCACGTCCTCGCCGTCTGCCAGCCGTCGGTCCCGGCCTATGCCGCGGTGGCGGTGATGAACTCGACGAACAATCGATGGCGACCCAAGACGCTCACGATGATGGGCGGACCGGTCGACAGTCGCGAAGCGCCGACGGCGGTGAACACGCTTGCGACCGAACGTCCGCTCGCATGGTTCCAGAAGAATGCGATCGCGACCGTCCCGCTTTACTACCCCGGCGCCGGAAGGAAGGTTTACCCGGGCTTTCTGCAGCTCGCCGGCTTCATGACCATGAACCTCGGCAATCACCTCGTCAGCCATTGGGAGATGTTCAAGCATCTCGTCGAGGGTGACGAGGAAGGCGCTGCGGCCACTCAGAAGTTCTATGACGAATATCGCGCAGTCGCCGACATGACCGCGGAATTCTACCTCCAGACCGTCGACATCGTCTTCCAGAGGCACCTGCTGCCGAAGGGCCAGCTCATGCACCGCGGCCACAAGGTTGACCCGAAGGCAATCGAGGACACGGCACTCCTCGCGATCGAGGGCGAGCGTGACGACATTTCGGGTATTGGCCAAACCAAGGCTGCGCTCGACATATCTACCGGCCTGGCCGCGACGAAGAAGCAGTATTTCCTCGCCAAGGACGTCGGCCACTACGGCATCTTCAACGGCCGCAAGTGGCGCGACAACATCGCCCCGGTCGTCGAGGACTGGATCAAGAAGAACGACTAATATTTTGACCAGAGGTGTGGCGCGGTTCGCCTTATCGCTGCCTTCGCACTTCGTAGTGGAGCCGTGATCCTCCAGGAGCGGCTCTCCACCATTCCCAGGATTTGAAGGTCGGTCGCACGGCGGATCGCCGCGGTCGCCTCTTCGACCCTTCGCCGGTCGGAGGCCATATAACGGAGAAAGGCCTCGCGGGCGCTTTCGGCCTCCGAGGAAGCGACCGGCTCCGCGGTTTCGCTTCGCGCCAGCAATTCCCGCACGTCGAAGAAGGCAAACCTCTCTTCCTCGCAGCTGATCACCATCAGCTTCTCGTCGGCGGTGATGTCGACCCCCTTGGGACCTCCCTGCGAGGGGTCGGTTCTGCCGCGCAGATAAGATTCCTCGCTCAATACCCGAACGGACACCTCCGGTCGGTGATCGCCCATCCACTCGCCGCCGTTCCGATAAACGTGGACGAACGGAGCGCCCGCATCGGCGACGAAGATGGTTCTCCCGTCGGCGGCAAACCGGACTCCGTGTGGATATTGGATGCCGTTCAGGACCGCCGCCGGTTGGCTGGCAGGGCTGAGATCGGCGTCGTTTCGGAAGATGAGGACGTTGTGGTGCCCGTGATTGCTGACCGCAATCCACTGCCCCGACGGGCTGTGCGTAACTCCGTCCGGTACGGCCAATCCGTCATGCGTCAGGACGTCGCTGGCGATCAGCGCATAATCTTCGCGCCGGTCGACCAAGTGTCGCGAGATGTGATGAACGTAATTGTTGCACACGATCAACTCGAACAGGTCCAGTCCGACGGAGACGGCAGACACCGAGCCGGGCGTCTTTAAAAGGTCGGTGGCATGGTCGCCCAGGGTGCGCACCGGCGAGAGCTGGACGCGGCCGGACGCGGGTTCTTCCGGCAGCTCGAAAATGGTCAAATGGCCACTGCGGTTGGCGATCGCCAGGGTCCGGTCGTCGAGCCAGCTCAGACCATGAGGATTTCGCAGCCCGTCCGAGTCTATTTCGAGCGAACTTGTGAAAGCGACTTTCGGAGGATCGGTGTCCCAGTCTGTTTCGACCCGGAGAACCAGAATTCGATTCTCAGTGAATCCGGCGACGGCGAGACAGCTGCCGTCCGGAGAGAATTGAACGTCCTCGGTTCGCCCAATCCGGCCGATTGAAGCGCGCACGTCGCTACCTGCGGAGTATCCGATTTTCATGACTTGCCCCCGACTCGCAATGGCGAACGATAACTTGGGTAGGCCGTTCAGCCCAAACGGCGGCTAGCCGTTCCGCATTTTCACTCCGCCAAGCATGGTCAGGGCAACGGCGGCTGCAAGCGCCGCGACACCCGCAGACACGAACATTGCGGAATGAAAGCCGGCGAAAAGCGCATCGCCTTCCTGGCCGAGCACCGATCCCAGCAGAGCTGTGGCGATCAGCCCGCCAAGGCGGGCGACGGCGCTGTTAAGGCCGGACGCCATCGCCACGTGCTGCTCTTCGACGGAGCCGAGTACCGACGCGGTCAACGGAGCGACCGCAATGGTCATCCCGATCGCCAGCACCAATAGGGTCGGAAAGGCGCCCGTCCAATAGCTTGTGTCGGACTGGATCAATCGGGACAGGATCATTCCGACTGCCACGACGAGCGGCCCGATCGTAAGCGGAATTCGGGGACCAACCTTCATCGCGAGACCGCCCATCGTCGGCGAGACGGTCGTCATCAGGACGGGGAGGGGCAACATGGCGAGGCCCGCCTCAACCGGTGAATAGCCGCCACTGGTGATGAGGACGTAGGGAATCAGCAGCATCGCCGCCGCGAACGCGCCGTAAAGGAGAAGCGTCAACAGGTTCAGGCCCGAGAAGCAGCGGTCCGCGAATAGACCGAGGGGCATCATTGCGCGCTGACCGCGATGCCGCTCCACAAGAAGAAATCCCGCACCGAGGAGGAGACCGCCAATTCCGGCCGCGATCGACGTGAATCCCCAGCGCCCATTCGCGGACCACAATGTCAAAGCATAGGTGATCCCGCCTAGCCCGGCAGTAACCAGCAGAGCACCGGCATAATCGGTTCGGCCCGCGCCCTTCTCCCGGCTTTCCGCGACGAAACGGAGCGCTAGCAGGATCGCACCGATTGCCAGGGGAAGGTTGATGTAGAAAATGAATGGCCAGCCGGAATGGTCGACGAGCCAGCCGCCGATAAGCGGCGCTATCGCCGCCGCCGCCGCTCCGGCCGCGGCCCAGATGCCGACCGCCCGCCCGCGCTTTTCGCCCTCGAAGGCCGCATTCAAGAGAGCAAGGCTATTGGGCAGTAGAAGGGCCGCTCCGACGCCCTGAAATGCGCGAGCCGCGAGCAGGATCGGCAGGGAAGGGGCCAGCGCGCAGAGCAGTGAAGTGACCGCGAAGATGCCCGTTCCGATGACGAGCAGGCGGCGGCGTCCATAATGGTCACCCAGCGCCCCACCGAGAAGGAGCAGAGCGGAAAGAGGCAGCAGGTAGGCGTTGACCACCCATTGGACCTCCGCCGCGCCTGCGCCATAGCTTGCGCGGATAGCGGGAAGCGCAACGCTCAGGACCGAGCCTTCGACAAAGGACAGGCTGGAGGCGAGGACGCAGGTTACAAGCGTCCACTGGGGATGACCCTGGATACGCGGTCGATCGCTTGCGCGGGCGCTCACGCGGTGGCGTCTGCCTCTTCGATCGCCGTCTCGACCATTCGGGTCCAGGTGTCGGGATCACCGGCCGCGGCCATTCGATCGTCGGGTTCCCGCATCGTGTGAAGCACCGCGAGCGCCTGGTTCAGATGCTCGCGCCAAACCCTGTCGACCTTGTCTCCGGCCGAAGGGTCGCTGCCTTCGGCATTGCTGCTGTGGGCCGCCCCTGCGAGTACTCGAGCGACACGTTCGACGAGCGGCTGTCCTGAAACGGGCATTGGCTTCTCCCTTTTGCGGTTTTCAACCCGCCTCGCGTGACTTCGGTTGCATGCCGACCCGGTCGAGCAACCGTTTGAGCGCTCGCCGCGCCGCAATCACAAGCCACAGCGACAGGAGCACGAGGATGATTGCGATCAGCGCAGCGGCAATCGGGTTGGCGATTGCAAGTGCGAAAAGGCCGCCCGTTGCGACGTCTTCTGCGGTTGAGACAATGACGTTGGAGAAAGGTTCGGGGCTGGCGTTGACGAGCGTTCGTGCTCCCGCCTTGCCCGCATGGGCGATGAAGGCCGCTCCGCCGCCGAGCAGAAAGCTTGCGACCTGCCAGCCCGGATCCGCGGAATCGACAATCGCCAGGCTGAGCAGCGCTCCGCCGATCGGCCGGATGACCGAGTGGACGGCATCCCAGGCGCTGTCGACCCAGGCGATCTTGTCGGCGAAAAACTCCGCGAGTGCTCCAACGCCGGCGATTGAGACGATCCAGTTGTTCGCAAGTATGTCGAGCGCTCGCAGCTGATCAGGAAGTGCGACCCAGCCGAACTTCATCGAAAGGCCGGTTGCAAAGACGACAAGGTAGAGCCGCCAGCCGGCAAGCAGGCTGACGCTAGCTGCTAGTGCGACCAGTTCGACTGCGCTCATGAGCCTCCGCCGTTGTCGTCGGGCAAATTGCCATCCGCCGTAGCGACGCGTCAATGAGCGGCCGCGCCTGAACCAGGGTCATGTCCGCCATTTGGTGAAGTTCATGGGTTCGGCCGATGTCGGAGGCCACCAGATAGCCGATGTAATAGCCCATCCGCGACGGATAGCCGGGCAGCCGGTCGTCGCCCTGGAAGAGCGCGCTGAAGTCGTCGTCACTGGTCGAGTCGAGCAGGCGGAGAACTTCGCAGATGGCTCGCGCGCGGTTCGCTTCCACGGCCGGACGGATCGGTCGAGGGAGATTGAGCACCAACTCATCGTCGTTGGCCCAGGGATCGAGCCGGTGGGCGACATAGGTGGCGAGACCTTCCTCCCACAGCGAGCACCAGATCGCCAAGCACGAGGGGACAATAGCCTCGTGGTAGAGATGGAAGAGCTCGTGGTGGAAGAAGGCCGTCATGTTCTTGTTGGAGTGGACCTCGGCGATGACGTCGGCTCCGAACAACAGGGTAGGCCTGCCGTTGAGCTCGCGCGTGCCCCCATCGAGCTCGCCCATGCTGTCGATCAAATAGACCGGCTGGCTCGATCCGACGGGCCCGAACCTTCGCTCGAATGACTGCCTGGCCTTGGCGAAGAGCTGATGGAAATGCTGACTGACGGCGAGGACGCGCGCTCGCCGCTCCGGATAGGTCTTGAGGTTCACGAGGACTCGGAAGTCGTAGCCGGCGGGCGATCGCTTTCTCGCGTAGAAGCCGTGCGCCATCGGCCCGATCTGCTTCTCAAACGCCATGACGCGCTGCCCGTCGGCCATTCCTTCAGTCGACATTGCGAACCGGTCGAACTGGCCAGTCAGATCGATAATGCGCAGTCCCTCCGCCGCAGTTGCAGGAGCCGAAAGGAACAGCAGGATCACGCCGACAACGGCACTCAACAATCGCACTCAGGCACCGCACTATCTTGAAAATACGGCTTCAAACTCAGCACAAACCTCTAGGTGCCAACCCCATGCACGGTCTGTGCTTGGATTGAGCCGAACTGATTGACGAGGGTCGTTCCTTGAGATTGCGCCGCGCGCGAGATTCGCGTCAGGAGAGTCCGACAGGAAGGCCATGATGCCGCTTGGGGTGATGGTCTTGCTGGTTCAAACGTCTCCCGGCTGACCATCAACGGCACGCCAGAGATTACGACCAACCAGTTCGTTCGCGGTCAGAATATCTCGAACAGGCCGGCAGCGCCCATACCGCCGCCGATGCACATCGTAGCGACGACATATTTTGCGCCGCGGCGCTTGCCTTCGATCAGGGCGTGGCCGGTCAGACGCGCCCCCGACATGCCGTACGGGTGGCCGACGGAGATGGCGCCGCCGTTCACATTCAGCAGGTCATTGGGAATGCCAAGCCTGTCGCGGCAGTACAGCACCTGCACTGCGAAAGCCTCGTTCAACTCCCAAAGCCCGATGTCGTCCATCTTGAGGCCGAACCGGTCGAGCAGCTTTGGCACGGCAAAGACGGGGCCGATGCCCATTTCGTCCGGCTCCGTTCCAGCGACCGCCATGCCGATGTAGCGGCCAAGTGGCTCGATCCCGCGCTTCTCGGCGACCGATGCCTCCATGATGACGCAGGCCGACGAACCGTCGCTGAGC
>DASSFK010000158.1:0-9066 GCA_035694565.1 Sphingomicrobium sp. | reverse complement strand
GGCCCTTGGGCCCCAGCGTCACCTTCACTGCGTCGGCGAGAATGTCGACGCCGCGGAGAATGCGCTCACGCGCATCACGGGAGAATTTGACGTCCTTGGCTGCCATCTGGCTACCCTTTCAGCTTTGAAATGTTTCAAAATTTTCTCGACCACGCGCTTTTGCGCGCGATCCTAAAGAAGTCAGCCGACGATCCCGAGGATGTCGCTTTCCTTCATGATGATCAGGTCTTCACCGTCGATCTTGACCTCGGTCCCCGACCATTTGCCGAACAGGATCTTGTCGCCGGCCTTGACGTCGAGCGGAGTGACCTTGCCGTCGTCGGCGCGGGCGCCGGTGCCGACGGAGATGACTTCGCCTTCCTGCGGCTTTTCCTTGGCGGTGTCGGGAATGATGATTCCACCGGTCGTTTTCTCGTCAGCCTCGATGCGGCGGACGAGGACTCGGTCGTGAAGCGGCCTGAAACCCATTGCGTGAGCCCCTTGTCTTTCTTGTTGAACCTATACGCGTGTTGGCACTCCCACGTGGAGAGTGCCAGCGATGGCGCGCATATGGGTGCGGCCGTTTGGGGCGTCAACACCCCTTGAGCTTTAGATTTCACGCGCCGGCTTCGAGCAGCCCCAGCCGGTCGCGACGGCTCCAGCGCCGGATCATCAGCACCGCGACGACTCCAAGGCCCGCGGCGAGGCCGGTCCAGATGCCGATCCCGCGCCAGTCCATGAAGAAGGCGAGGGCGATGCCGACGCCGAGTCCGATCGCCCAATAGCCGAACAAGGCGAAGATCATCGGCACGCGCGTATCGTGGATCCCGCGAAGCATTCCCGCGCCGACGACCTGCCATCCATCGACGATCTGGAACAAGGCGGCGATGCGCAGGAAGGACATTCCAAGCTCGATCACCGTGGCGTTTTCCGGAGTGTCGGCGAGGAATAGGGTGATCAGCTCGCGCGGGAAGAGGAACATCAGGGTCGCCATCAAAGTCATGAAGGCGGTGCTGAGACCGAAGGCCGTCCAGCCGGCGAGGCCGATGCCCTCGCGGTCCCCGCGCCCGTAAGCGAGGCCGACCCGGACGGTGGTGGCCTGGCCCAGCGCAAGCGGGACCATGAAGGTCGTCGCCGCGATCTGAAGCGCGATCTGGTGCGCCGCGACCGAGGGCGCTCCGAACAGGCCCATCAAATAGGCGGCCGCGCTGAACACGCCGCCTTCGAAGCCCATGGTGAGGCCGATCGGACCGCCGAGCTTGAAGAGCTGGCGGAAGCGGGGCCAGTCCGGCCTCCAGAAGCGTCCGAAGAGATGGAAACGGCGGAACTGCCGGTCGGCGAGGATGACGATCGCAAGCGCCAGCGCCATCGCCGCCCACACGATCGAGCTTCCGATGCCGCCTCCGATCAGTCCGAGCTCGGGCAGGCCGAGGTGCCCGAAGATCAACGACCAGCTCAGCACGGCGTTGAGCGGAATTCCAATGGTGCTAATCACCAGTACCCAGCCGGGCCGCTCCAGCGCCGACACGAAGTTGCGCATCACCTGGAACAGCATCCAGGGCGGGATGACCCACATGTAGCCGCGGAGGAACCAGCCGGCGAGGCCAGCGAGCTCGGGGTCCTGACCGAAGAAGAGGATGACCGGCTTCGCGTTCCACAGGACGATCAAAGTCGGAACGGCCATCATCGCCGCCGCCCAGAGCCCCTGCCGGAACGTCCGGCGGACATCGCGAACTGCATTGGACCGGGCGCCCAGGGCGGAGGCCATCATCGGCGAGCACGCGGTGAGGACGCCGAGCGCGAACAGGATCATTCCGAACGACAGGCTGAGAGCGAGCGCGGCCGCGGCGAGCTCCTTCGAGCCGAGCCAGCCGAGCAGAACGACGTCGGTCGCCTGGATCAGCTGCATCGTCAGGTTGGCGAGGATCAGCGGCCAGGCGAGCGCGAGCGTCGCCCGGAGCTCTCCGCTCCACGTGCGCGCGGGCGCAATCGATGAAATGGCCGCAGCTGTATCCATGGCGCGGCCCTAGCCGCCGGAATGCGGGTCAGTCGAGGTGCAAGGGCGCCGTTCCGGCGTTTGAGCCAGGTCTTGCGGTGCTCGGGGTCGTTCCGTCGCTAATCAGGCGCCAGTGGCGGCTTTTCGACCCATTCCTGCCATCAGCCCTAGCCGAACAACCCCGCACATTTGGCGCATAGGTCGTCGTCGGAGGGCCTCTCTTTCCTGATCGAGTAGGTCTTCAATGGGAAAGACAGGCAATCTGGATGCCAGTGCCAGAAGTCATTCTTTCTCTGGCTCGCAACGCCACGACGATACTCAACCATAAGATTGCCCCACTTAGTGCAACGCAAAAACCCAGATCCGTATTGGTCCAAAGCAAGGCCTGTCCGCTTTCGAACCATTGCGGACATTATTCCGTGTCGGGACGATATTCCAACAGGTCACCGGGCTGGCAGTCGAGCGCTTTGCAGATCGCGTCCGTTGCGAGCATCACGTCCACGTTCACGGCGATCGCCATCAGAAGATCGACTCATTCTCTCCGCGCAACGTAGCGCCAAGCCGGAAGGCCATCTCGTCAACCGCATCGCCCGCGTCGGCCGCGCCGTCTGTCTGTTCGACGCAATCCGCACAGGCACGTCAAACATGCTGGCCCTTGAGCGATTGCTTCTGCGCAATGGCGCCGCGGCGCATGCCCGCTTGGAAGGCCGCGGTGTCTTCGGGAAGATCGTCATGACAAGCGATAGAGTGACGCTTTCTTAAAACGATCATTGCCGGGCCGTTCCGGCGGCGTGCTCAAGGGCAAACTACCGTTACCGAAAGTGAAGGTGCGGAGACCCGGCGCCAACTGGTATAGCAATGCGCACCAAAGCAGCAGGGTGGGCTTCAAAGCAGATATCGAGGAGGCGTCTCATGATGATCTCAAAATTCGATAGCGCACTCAACACCTTCTACTCTCCGAAAACCGCCAACAACTCAGACTCTCGTCGGCGAAGAGCGCGTGTGAAGCTGCGGGGCGCCGGGCTCTTCTCCATCGCCCTACTCGCCGCCGCCATGTATCCCGGCCCCGCCTACGCGGCTGAGAACGAAGCGGTGGGCGTATGGAATCAAAGGGCCGCAATTACGCTCACCAACGGACCGGCTGCCGCCACGCCCGGCCTCCAGTTTACGCCTCCGGTCGCAATCATACATCTCGCGATCGTCCAGGGCGCGGTCTACGACGCGGTCAACGCCATCAAGGGCGGGCACGACCCCTATCTGCCCGGACTGCAAGCACCGACCAGCGCGTCCAAGGGCGCGGCGGCTTCGACAGCAGGGCACGACGTCCTGATCGCCCTAGTTGATCAGGCGCCGTTGACCGCGACCCTGACCGCCGGCGTCAAGACCGCGATCAAAGCCCGTCTCGATGCAGAATACGCCAGCTCGCTGGGCGAGATCCCGGAAGGAGAAGCCAAGGCCAAGGGGATCAAAGTCGGAGCCGCGGCTGCGGCGGCGATGCTGGCCAACCGGGCTGGTGACGGCCGCTTCGGAGCGCCCGGCTTTCCTTTCCCTGCCTCACCGGGCCCAGGGGAATGGCGCCCTAACCCGGTAAACGATCCCAACGCATGGGTGCGCAACGTGCGACCGTTCACTTTGCCGAGCTCTGATTACTTTCACACGGCAGGGCCGCCGCTCCCCCTGACGAGCGGCCAATACACGGCCGAATTTATTGAGGTGAAGGCATTGGGCCGGGTCGACTCAGCTACGCGGACGGCAGCTCAGACCTCGCTGGCGTATTTCACGGCCGGGCACCCGGTTCCCATGCTGTACGCGACGATGCGGCAGGTGGCAGCCTCGAAGGGACTGACAATCAGTGAACAAGCGCGGTTCCACGCCATGACCACCATGAGCATGGCGGACAGCGCGATCAATTGCTTTGCGGAAAAGGGCCGTTGGGGCTTCTGGCGGCCGACCACCGCCATCCAGCTTGCCGACACTGACGGCAACGATGCGACCGAGCCCGACACCGGCTGGACCTCGCTCCTGCCGTTGCCGCCTTACGCAGACGAGCCATCGGGCGCCAACTGCGTCTTCAGCGGGTTGATGAACAGCGCCAAGTTGTTCTTCGGCAACGACGCGGCGGAGTTCGATATCGTAAGCCCGGGCCTCGCTGGGGTGGCTGGGTCGGGATCGACCCGGCACTACAGCCACTTCACCGATGTCATCCCCGACATCATCGATGCGCGAGTCTACGGCGGCCTTCACTTCCGCACGGCCGACGTACATGGCGCGTTGCTCGGGCAATCGGTCGCGGGCTACGTAGATGCGCACTTCTTCAACTGCCGCAACGCCGGCCAGTGCAAGAAGGAAGAACGCGAGTAATGCCGGTGTAGACGCTCGGCCTTCGGGAGGTGTCAGCCTGATGCGAACCGCTTTATGTATGGCGATTGGTCTCGCGGTCGTTGTTAGCGTGGTCCCCGCTTCGTTTGCTCAGGATTCGCGAGTTCTGGATCATGGCAAGCCCGCGGGGACCTGGATTGAAGCAAAAGAACGGCAGACGCATCAGGGGCTCGAGAGCGATACGGGCATCTCTCTTGCTGTACCGATTGGCAGGGTCTCGGTGGGTCATGAGTCCTTGGACGGCGAGCCGATTTATGTACGCCGGTCGACAGTCAGAGAGGGCATGACAATCGTGGAAGTTTCCACAACTCCCTTCATGCCCGTTTTGGCCTTCAACGAAGGATCTTCCGGAGGCGGTCAATCGGTCGTTAGACCGGATCAGCCGGCGGGTTGGTAGGCTCAACCGATTTCTTACCCTGCAGTGATTGGAAATTGAACCGGATTCTCCCAGTCCCGAAGTCAGCGACAAGTCGCGCAGAAGTGCGACGGTTTGGGCTCGCGAGCACCGGTTCGTTTTACTTTGCAGAAACAGACTGAGTGGCGGATCGGGTGTCAATCGAGAGGAAGTTCGACCCACTCCTAATTTCCGCCTTCCACCCATTCCTGCCAATAGCGAAGCGTCTGCTTCCAACCCTTTGCAGACATTCGATAGCCGCTACTGCGCGACCTCGACGATCACCGCCTTGCCGGTTCGCTTGTCGACGTCGATGACGACGGCTCCGGTGCCTTGCCGCGCAGCAAAAGTCACCCTCCACTTGTCGCTCATTTCATCGGTACGCGTATCTAGCTTTTCGAGGACGCCTTTTACTGATGGAAAATCAGCTATCATCCGAGCCTGCGCCGCCTCTCTGGCTTCATCAGCCGTAATGGAATGACCACAGGCAGCGAGCATTGCTGCTAGAAGGATCACCGGAGGGCGGTGCCAATCCATATGGCTCGTCTACGTGACCTTATGTCCGCCTTCCAGACATTGCGGACATTCGTGTATGACACAGAGGCCTTGAGATTACCGGTTAGGCCTCGAGTTCGTTGCAGCGCGGGAGTTCCGCATAGGGCGGCTTGTATCCGTGGCGATCGTATAGACTCCGTGTAACAGTGGAGAGCCCGCTAGTTCCGAAGTCGACGCGTGCGTATTCCGCCCCAGTCTCTCCGGTCTTCGTCCGGCATATGCCTTTAGCCATGGCGGCCTCCATCCTTTGCGCAAAGCATATAGGAGACAAAGGCTAATGTCCGCTTTCCACCCATCGCCGCCATTAGCGTAGTGGCAGCTTTCGACCCAATGCGGACATTAAGGCCGCTATGGTTTTGGGGCGTAATCGTTGAGATTTGGCATCGGGCATTTCTCTTTGCCCCTAAAGGTGTCCTCTCGAGACACTCTTTCGTCATGGTCGTCGTCGAGGCAATCAAAGATAGCGAGCTGTTCCTTTAGGAACTCGTCGAGGCTTAGATAACCGTCCTGGTTGGCGTCCTGGCTGGCATAGTAGGATAGAAACATTTGTCGGTCTCTCTCCAGATCCTTGGTCAATTTGCCCTGCGATTTATACTCCGACGTTCGCCGGAAGGACTCGTTCAGCATAGCTGACACCTCGGTCTGGCTCAGCTTTCCGTCGCGATCCTTATCCCAAGCTTTCAGCACGGAGGTATAGCCAGCGATCAAGTTTTCGCGGGTCTGATCGCTGGATGCCGCCCTACAGCCACCCAGGATCGCCAGGCATGTACCTGACAAGAAAAGCACATGACGCATGCAACAGATTAACCCAGCAATCGCGTCCGCAAAATGTCTGCTTTCGACCCATCGGAGACATTAAGCTGCCCAAGCGAACCGTACGAGTGCCATGGCGAAAGCAAAGACGAACGCGTATCCGAACTGATCGAGGCGCACGATGTCTTGACCTTTCCTAAGTCTGAGTTTGCCGACCATCATCATGACGAGCCCGCAAGCGACAGGCGTTACGACAAGATTGATTTCGCGAAGTACCGGGTTGTCGATGGGCGACGTTGGAAAGATCCAAAGGCTGATGCCACCAGCTATGGCTCCCCAAAGCGTGAAGCCGAGGATCGATAGCGCGGGGTTCTTGGGTCGTCGAAAGGTGTCGGCGAGACTATGGAAACCCAATTCAACAAGCAGCTCGAAGATCGCTTGAAGAAGTAATTCGCCCAGGAATTGAAGGATAATCTCGAAGACAAATTCCATGATCTCAGTCTTCCAGAGAATGCGGGCCGTCTGCAATCCACCCGTTGCGGACGCTGACGCCCAATGGGACGATTGTGCGGTGAACGCGAAACCATCAGGCAGTTGAGGCCCGAAAGCTGACCCAATCAGTCCTGCGCTCATTCCCTGCGTCAGGGGTTGCTGCGAGGTTCGAGGTTCGTCCGGTCCTCTAGAGGCAGCTTTCCACCGGGGGCTTGGCTCTGCTTTGGTCCCATTGCGGACATAAGCCGCGCGATTGCGGTCAGCGGACAGAACGGTCATGTTGCTAGTGACAGGACAACCACATGACTGACGACAAGCCGGTTTTATTGAAGGGTTCGAGCGTCACCAGAAAACTTGCCGCGGTTAGACGGCGATCCGTTGCTACCGGCGCAGACGCGACGGGAGCTTCCGTCACCGGATCGGTCGGTATTGGCAGTCTCGGATTAATTGCCGCTGGCATTGGCGCGTTGGCGGTTGGTGCGTTCGCGGCAGGAGCCGTCGTGATCGGCAGGCTCAACATCGGCAAAGCTCGCATCCGCAAGCTGCGCATCGATGAGTTGCACGTCGGCCGCCTCATTCGACTCGATGAGAATGAGGATCAGAGCGAGTTCTCGGAATAAGAAATCCGCTTTCGACCCATTGCAGACATCAGCGCCTTTAAGCGTTCAGCAACCGAGCGGGTCTAGTGAAGCCCAATAGCGTCGTGCAGTCCAAGTTGTTGGCCGAACGTCAACTTGCATTGCGAAGTCTTGCTTCCGCGATCAGCGACATTCGAAGCGCCACGTCGGCGGTTCGGTCCTAGCCTGCCAGTATCGTTGCGGCTGTTTCTTCGATACTTCCTGCAACGAGGATCGCGTCGCTTCCGATGATACCGACCTTAGTCTGGTTATTCTCGTGGGAACGAAGCCAGGCAACGTTTTGCGCAATCACCATGTAATCCCCGCCGCGCGACTTCAACAAAACGAACTTCATGAATGTGCCTTCCTGAACGCTGACGCTTACACTTAGGGCAATGAGTTCTGTTTCCGGTTAACGTCGCGAAGAGGTCCGCTTCCGACCCATTCCTGCCATTAGCGAAACGTCTACCTTCATAGCCTCAGGCGAAGATGCGGAATGCTACACCTTCATCAAAATTTTCTGAACGCCCTCAGGATCAGCTTCAATCATCGAAAGATAAAGCTTAGACCCCGTATCAGGTTCGCGGCGGTGCTGTTCCCAGTCGCGAACAGTTCCAATAGGTAACCGATAAGCGCGTGCAAACTCGCCCTGAGTCATGTTCCGCTTCGCGCGAAGGGCCTTGATGTCGATTGGCCGCAGTATGTTGGCCCGCGTGCCATCACCCCTAGCGCACGCTGTGACATCCTCAATGCCAGCCATGATTTTGTCGAATGCGTTCTTCATTTACCCAGGTTCCTCAACTCAGCGGCCATCTGGGCAGTCGCGGTGGCAAGGGCGTTTCGTTCTGTCTTGGTCAAGTTGTCCCGTTCGTTCTTCCCGAAGACCGTGAGCAACGCCACCGGTATGTCCTCGCCGTCAAAGAACGTGATCACTCTGTAACCACCTGACTTTCCAGTTCCTGGCCTTCTATGTCTTAGCTTCCGACAACCACCGGTCCCTTGAATGAGGTCCCCGGCAGTTGGGTTTGCCGCCACATAATCAACCAAGGCTTCCCGTTCCTCAGCCGACATTCCTGTCGCTTTAGCCGCAGCCAGAAACGACTTCGGCTGAATTACGGTCTGCACAACCAGTATGTACGGCAGTGCCGTACACCTTTCAAGATGAATGAAGAGCTAATGAGTGAAGGAATGCATCGGGCTGTCCCACACGAGGTGAGGGACGTCGCGCGTGGAATGGCTCCGCTCTGATCTCGAACCCTTAGTATCGTCACACGAAGCCTCGCTCCGCCGCCGAACGGGATCGTACAATGCGCAGGGGAGAGAACCGCTGCATCTCCGACGCACGGGGCCGCACTCTTGCGTACAACCGACTTTCATGCCGATTACAGGCGCTTGGTGCTCTCGATCAGGCGCTCAGCTTATCGACCAAGCTCCGCATGGAATGTCAGCTTTCCACCCATTGCAGACGTTAGGTGGCTTACGTCGCCGAGTGATTTTCTTGCGCGCCGCCTATCCAGGTTTCGCGCACGATTAGATCGTCGCCAAGTAACGCGAGGTCCGCGCAACGGTCGACCGCGATCACACCCCGATCCGCGTTGAGACCGAGAAATGTTGCCGGGGCTGTACTCGCCATCAGGAGGGCTGTTTCCACCGGCACGTTGAGCAGCTCGGTCGTGTTACGGACGGCCCAGGCCATGTCGAGATCCGACCCCGCCAGCCTTCCGTTCTCGTCAAGGCAGGCGCCGTCCCGGGCGATGATGCGCTTACCCTGAAGCACGAATTCCTTCGACTTTGAGCCAACGCTGGGCATCGCGTCGGTGACGAGCATGAACCTGTCGTGCGGCTTGCAGCGAAGCGCGATCCTGAGTGTCTCCGGGCTGACGTGCTGGCCGTCGACGATG
>DASSFK010000157.1:0-3766 GCA_035694565.1 Sphingomicrobium sp. | reverse complement strand
TCGAGCATCGCCAGCACATTGGCTTTGACGATGTGCTTGAGAGCGGTGACGAACGACTGGTCCGTCTTCAGCTGCTCGTTCCACCAGCCGTACTTGGCGGAGAACATCGCGCAGATGAACATCTCGTTGACCGGCGTATAGAGCTGGACCCACGGGTAGCGCTCGGCGAAGGCGGCGGCGTAGCGCGCGAACAGCACCGGGAAATCCGGGTTCTGGAAATTGCCGATCCAGTCGGGAACTCCGAAGTGGCAGAGATCGACGATCGGAGTGATGTCGCGACGCCTCAGCTCCGCGAAGCTGATGTCGGCGAACTCCCAGTCGTACTTGCCAGGCGCCAGGTAGGTCTTGTGAAGCGGCGGCCCGTAACGGAGATAGTTGATCCCGATGTCCTGGACGCAGTCGAAGTCCTCGCGCCATCGCTCGTAATGGCCACAGAGCTCCATCTCGTCGACTCGAGTCTTGCCGTTGTTGATCGTCGGGATGCTGTTCTCGATCCCGGTCGCGAACATGAAGTTAGCGATAATCCAGTCTCCCTCGGTCGCCGCTCACGCCGATAGTTCGATACGATGCGCCCACGTCCGTCTACACCGGACGCCCGCGTAGAAAACAATGGGAGCAATGTCGCGTTCCCGCGGTTTTTCGATAGAGAAACGACATATGCGCTGGGCAGAAGGATTCATCGCGGCGGATTGGGGAACGACGAACCGTCGCGCCTACCTCCTCGACGCCCAAGGAAATTGTGTCGGCGAGTTCGAGGACGACAAGGGCATATTGTCCGTTCCCAGGGGCGGATTCGCTGATGCTGTTGCCGAGATCCGTCAGCGCCTGGGCGATCGGCCGCTCCTCCTCGCCGGAATGGTCGGATCCAATCGCGGCTGGGTCGAAGCGCCCTACGTTTCCTGCCCGGCGGGTCTCCAGGACCTCGCCGCTTCCCTGGTCTGGCCGGAGGAAGGATCAACGGCGATTCTGCCGGGCGTTTCCTTCACCGACGAGGCGGACGTCATGCGAGGCGAGGAGGCACAGCTCCTCGGCGCCTACGCCGGTGGGCTGATCCCGGCCGATGCGCTCGTCTGCCATCCCGGCACGCACAACAAGTGGGCGAGACTTCGCGGAGGCCGGATCGAGCGGTTCCGGACGGTCATGACCGGCGAGATTTTCAACTTGCTTCGGGAACACAGCATTCTCGCCGATCTGCTTGGAGGGACCGCTAAGCCGGGTCGTGCGTTTGCGTCGGGCGTGCGCTGTGGTCTCTCGGACGCTTGCCTCACGTCCGAGCTGTTCAAGATCCGCGCACGCGTCCTGCTTGGGCAGGCAGATCCGGCCGACGCGACGTCTTTCGGCAGCGGACTCCTGATCGGATCGGACGTTCGCGCGGGTCTTCGTGAAGGCGACGACGCCGAGATCGTCGTGATGGGCCGTCCGGAGCTGACGCGGCTCTATTCGGAAGCGGTGCAGATTGCCGGAAGGCGATGCCGCGAAGTGGATGGCGAGAAGGCATTCCTCGCCGGAGCAAAAAGGATTGCGGAGTTGATTGAATGAGCGCCGTAGAGGATTTCCACCGCTACTTTGCAGAATGCCCGCTGGTGGCGATCATCCGCGGCGTCGTTCCTGCGGAGGCGGAGGTGATCGCCGGCGCGCTTTACGAAGGCGGGATCCGGATCATCGAGGTCCCGCTCAACTCGCCCGAGCCCTTGGAAAGCATCCGGATCATTTCGGGGAAATTCGGCGCTCGCGCGCTCGTCGGTGGAGGAACGGTCCTCGATCCTTCGAGGGTCGACGAAGTCGCTCGCGCCGGCGGGCGGCTGATCGTCTCGCCCAACACCAACAGGGCGGTAATCGAAGCGACGGTGGCGGCAGGAATGGTGTCATCCCCCGGCTATTTCACGCCTTCGGAAGCCTTCGAGGCGATCGGCGCAGGCGCACATTCGATCAAGCTTTTCCCCGCTGAAGCAGCCTCGCCCGCGGTCGTGAAATCGCAAAGAGCAGTGCTCCCGAAAGACATTCCTCTGATGGTCGTCGGCGGCGTGACCCCGCAGTCCCTTGCGGGCTGGATGGAAGCGGGCGCGGACGGCTTCGGCCTCGGCGGTGGTCTCTACAAGCCGGGCCAGGATGCGCAGACGACGCTCGAAAAGGCACGGGCCTATGTCGCGGCTGTGATTCGCGAATGAAGCCGATCCGCATAGCGATCATCGGCTTCGGCAAGATCGCCGAGGACCAGCACGTTCCGTCGATCTCGGCGAGCGATCGGTTCGAGCTGGCCGCGACTTCCAGCCGGTCGGGCCAAGGTGTCGAGCCCGTGTTCAAGGACTGGCGCGAACTGTTGCACAGCGTCGAGGACCTCGAAGCCGTTGCGATCACCACGCCGCCTTCGATCCGCCATGAGATCGCGAGCGCCTGCATCGAGGCAGGCCTTCACGTTCTGATGGAAAAGCCCCCGACCTCGACGCTGAGCGAGGTCGACGACCTCAGCTCCCTTGCGGAAGGCAAGGGCGTGACCTTGTTCGCGACCTGGCACTCAAGGCACAACCCGTCCGTGCCCGCGGCCGCTCAGGCCCTTGCCGGCAAACGGATCGCGGAAATGCAGATCCGCTGGCAAGAGGACGTTCATAAGTGGCATCCGGGCCAGCAGTGGATCTGGGACGCTGGCGGCTTTGGGGTCTTCGATCCCGGAATCAACGCCTTGTCGATCGTCACTGCGATCTTTCCCGGTTCCCTGTTCGTGCGCTCAGCCAAGCTTAGTGTTCCAGCCAATGCCCAGACCCCCGTTGCCGCCGAGATCGATTTCGCCAGCGACGTCGCTGACGGACCGCTTCATGCCAGCTTCGACTTCCGCCGAACCGAAGGCGAGGAGTGGACGATCGACATCCGCACGACCGATGGCGGCACCGTCACGCTGAAGGAAGGCGGAGCGCGCTTGTTCATCGGGGGCGTTGAGCAAGAGGTTAGCGGTCCGGGCGAGTATCCGGACATTTATCGTGAATTCGCCGACCTCATCGACCAGCGCCGAAGCTCGGTCGATGTCCGCCCGCTCCGGCTTGTTGCTGATTGCTATCTCGCCGCGTGTCGCAAAACTGTTGAACCGATGATGGAGAGTCGAATTGATTCGCGTGGTTAACGCTTGTTATATCCTGTGCCGCGGGCGTAATGAATTCAGCGGCTTCGCCACTGGTGAAAGCGTTGGGGGTTTTGTTGCGTAATGTTGGACGCCATGAACGGGTCGAATAGGCTCGACGCTGCCTTTTCGGGCAATTTGCTTCTCGCGACCTTTTCCGCGGAGGTACGGGCTCTGCTTGACGCTGGAGCCGAGGTCGTCGACCTCGACATCGGCCAGCATGTGCAAAGCCGCGGCCAGGACGTCGCCTGGAGCTACTTTCCGTTCGGAACGACGATGATCTCACTCGTCGTCGAGCTCAGCGACGGCCGTTCGGTCCAGGTTGCATCGATCGGTCGCGAGGGCGCCGTCGGCGGGATCGTCAGCTGCGGACATGCTCCGGCCTTCGCTGAAGCCAAGGTGATCGTGGCCGGACCCGCAATTCGCGTTACGATGAAGGCGCTGGAGGAAGCGAAGAGCCGCTCGAGCTTCCTCGGCAACCTGTTCTGCCGCTTCTCCGACTATCTGCTCGCTGAGGTGATGCAATCGGCGACCTGCAATTCCTTCCATAGCATCCAGCAGCGCGCCGCGCGCTGGCTGCTCACCGCGCAGGACCGGGCAGGCGACCGGATCGAATTGACCCAGGAAGCCCTCGCCGAATTGCTCGGCGTCCAG
>DASSFK010000156.1:0-6769 GCA_035694565.1 Sphingomicrobium sp. | reverse complement strand
CGCTTGTTCTGAGGGTTTTGCAGGTTGTTCTTGCGAATGTGATCCCACACCTTCGAGACAACCTGGCTGCGCGGAAGCGGATCGCTACCCGTGATTGCAGCGAGATCCGCTGAAGGCTGAACCGGCCTCGCCAGTCCGCCGCCTGCTTTCCTGCCCGACCCCGATGATTTTGATGCCATACGGCCCTCCTGTTGTTCTCAAATTGATAGAGCGCAAAGAATTGAACTTGGCAATGCGTTTTCAGAGGGAAATTCAGGGATTTTCTCTCTTAAACGGAACGACTCGGTTCAGAACGTCGTGGCCGATGTCGGCTCTGCCCCCAAAAGCGATGCCCGATCGCCCGCACCATTCCTCGACGATCGCCACCTCGTCGCGTCCGAAATCGGGGTCATTAAAGGGTATGTCCCCTACCCTGCCGAGCCTCAGCCGGGAGACTTTCCGGACGTTCGGGCTTCCGGTGACATGGAACATCGTCCGATCAATGCGATAGTGGTGCTCGCTTACATCCTCGATGAGTAGATCGACACCGGTGAAGTCCGGTTCGAGGACCGTGCCCAAAAGCGCTGCCAATACGGTCAGATTGAACGCCATTGCAGGTTCTTGAAGGTCCGGCTCCAGCGCGGACGGCTCGCGGTTGACGAGCCAGTCGAGCGCGCGAGTAACGGCCGCCCTCCCGCCGTTCCGCATGAGGTCCTGCGGCATCGGTCCCCAGGCGACGTCCAGACCCGCCTTATTAAATCCCGCGTGGAGGAATCCCGCGTCGCTGTAGCCGAGATAGAGTTTCGATCTCGAAGCGTCCGGAAGATCCGCGAGCGCGGCCTCCGCAATGCGGTTTGAGCCATATCCGCCGCGCGCGAACCAGACGGCGTCCACTGACGGATCGCCCATTACCTCGCGCAGTGACGACAGCCTCTCATCGTCGGTTCCGGCGAAATGCCCGTGCGAAAGGAAGCATTGCGGATGGACCGCGACTTCGCAGTCGCCGCGCTCGGCAACGAGGCCTTCGAGCCGGTCAGCGGCCTCGCGTGAAAGTGTGCAGCTTGGGGCGACGACCGCGATCTTCATGCCGTCTACATTTCCCATGGCGCGCCGGCACGCAATGGGGCAGCTTCGCCCGCCTGATCAGCCGAGGGGAATTCGATGCTCAAGCCCATGTTCGTAACCGTTGCCGCGTCGCTGCTTGCATCGTCGGCAAGCGCGCAGGCTCCAGCGCCCGAGCAATACGACCTGCTGATCGACAACGGCATGATCTACGACGGACTGGGCGGCGAGCCGTTCACCGGTGACGTGGCGATCAAGGGCGACAAGATCGTCTACGTCGGCCCGCAGGCACCCGGCACGGCGAAGAAAACCGTCGACGCTTCGGGGATGGCCGTCTCTCCCGGCTTCATCAACATGCTGAGCTGGGCCGTCGAAAGCCTGATCGCAGACGGTCGCGGCCTTAGCGACACGAAGCAGGGCGTCACTCTCGAAATCTTTGGTGAAGGGGATTCGATGGGTCCCCTCAATCCGGAGATGAAGAAGCTCGCCGTCGAACGGCAGAGCGACATCAAATATCCGATCAGGTGGACGACGCTTGGCGACTACCTCACCTATCTGACGAAGAAAGGCATCACTCCCAACGTCGCGTCCTTCATCGGCGCGACCACGGTCCGCATTCACGAGCTCGGCGAGAAGGACGTCGACCCGACTCCCGAACAACTCGGCCGTATGCGAGCGCTCGTTCGCGATGCGATGAAGGAAGGTGCGCTCGGTGTCGGGTCGTCGATGATCTACGCGCCGGCCAGCTATGCCGAGACTCCCGAGCTGGTCGCGATCACGACCGAGGCCGGCAAGTGCGGCGGGATGTATATCAGCCACATGCGCTCCGAAGGCGACCGCCTCGTCGAAGCGGTCGATGAGCTGATCACGATCAGCAAGGAGTCCGGAGCGCCCGCCGAAATCTATCACCTCAAGCAGGCTGGCAAGGAGAATTGGGGCAAGCTCGACGAAGTCATCCGCCACGTCGAGGCCGCGCGGGCATCGGGCCAGCGCATCACCGCCGACATGTACACGTACACGGCGGGAGCAACGGGACTCGACGCGTCGATGCCGACCTGGGTGCAATCAGGCGGCTTGGAGGAATGGATCAAGCGCCTCAAGGATCCGGAGATCCGCGCCAAGCTCATCCAGGAAATGCGCACACCGTCCAAGGATTGGGAAAACCTGCTGCTGGGCACCGGCAGCCCCGATAAGGTTCTTCTGATCGCCTTCAAAAATCCGAAGCTGAAGCCGTTGACCGGCAAGACTCTTGGCGAGGTCGCCCGCATGCGCGGCAAGAGTCCCGAAGAAACCGCGATGGATCTTGTCATCGAAGACGGTAGCCGGGTCGGCACCGTCTATTTCCTGATGAACGAGGACAATGTTCGGCGGCAGGTCGGGTTGCCTTGGGTGGGATTCGGTTCGGACGCCGAGTCCCAGGCTCCAGAAGGCGTGTTCCTGAAATCCTCCACGCATCCACGAGCCTACGGCAATTTCGCCCGAGCGCTCGGCCATTATTCGCGCGATGAAAAGGCTGCGCCGCTGCAGGATGTGGTTCGGCGGCTGACCTCTTTTCCGGCCACCAATCTCAACATCAAGGGCCGCGGCGTGCTTCGTGATGGATATTATGCCGACGTGGTTGTGTTCGACCCGGCGACGATCCAGGATCACGCCACCTTCGAAAAGCCGCAGCAGCTCTCCACCGGCGTCCGCGACGTCTTCATCAATGGCACCCAGGTGCTGAAAGAAGGCGAGCACACCGGCGCCAAGCCGGGGCGCTTCGTGCGCGGCCCCGGCTGGACCGGCTGGGCCGACGGCGGCGCTTGCAAGTGACCCGGCAAGCTGATTTAAATCAATATTAGCCGTTTAGGGCGAGTCTGCGGTCATGAAAGCGCTCGCTCGCCTTGGCTTGATCCCGCCTGTCCTACTCACGCTCGGCGCAACGCCGGCCGCGACCTACATTCCCGTCGGGAAATACAACGAGGCTATCGTCATGCCAGCAGGCACCCCGTTGAAGCTGGACCGGATCGAATTTGACGATCGCGCTCTTTTCAGCGGCAGGCTCGTCATCGAAGGCACTTGGGTGCTCGACTGCGACTACTGCGAGCCGGGCCAGAAGGATAACGAGCTGCGCCTCAGCATGGTCCCGGACACGGCAACGATTGCCCGCCTGCCCCGCTGGAAACGGCACGACAACGACATTCGCATCGATCTGGCGGATGCTGACCGGTTTATTCGCTCAGTGAGCACCGTCGACGAGCGGAAACGGCTTCATGCGGGCACGCTCCTGGAAATAAGAGGCCATGCGGCAATCATGGTCGATCACTACGAAGCTACGCTGGAGTGCGACGCCGCCAGCTACTCCGCGCGCTTTGTAGACGTTGCTCAAGTCGCAAAGCGCGCAAATCTGCCGACCGACGGCAACTACGGCTGCGGATACGCTGAGACTAGTTCGGCCGTTGCTCGTCCCGCCGGGCGCTCCTGATCATCGCTCTACCGCCGAACGCAATACCGATGCCGGCTGCCAGCGGTAGTCCACCGAAGAGCGCCACGAGCGGCAGCATGTTGAGAAAATCGTCCAGGCCGGAGCCGCCGAACCCTCCGCCAAACAACACCGTGAGCGAGCAAAGGCCGCTTGCCCCCGCAATCAGGATTCCGACGGCTATCAGTATTCCCCCGAACAATTGCTTCATGGAATCCCCCGCGACGATCCCCTACGGCTGCGAATCCTCCTCACGGGCACTTCGGAGAAGTGCTCGTCCGCCAAACGCCATCCCGACGCCGATCAGGAGCGGAATGCCGCCTATTAGGAGAACGGCCGGCAGCATCTCCAAACCAGAAAATTCGCCGGAGCCGAATAATATGGCGAGCGAACACAATCCGCTCCCACCGGCGATCAGGATTCCGACCGCAAGGAGGATCCCTCCGGACAATTGCTTCATGCGCTGACCCCCGTACGATAACGGGCAAGCACGCCGGCCCCTTCCGCGCCGTTTCGATAGAAGGTGTTGTAGGTGTCGAACGGAATGATCTGCCCCTCGGCCGTGACGAAATGCACGCAGCTCCGCTTCACCGTGCCGATGTCGAAATTGTAGCGGTCGAGAAACTGCAGGATCACGACCCGGAAGCTATTCGCATAGCTCAACTCCTCCGGCACCATCGCATGCGGAAGGCAGCATAGAAGTCCCGCCAATTTCTCCTCCGTGTTCGCCTGCGCCGTTGCCAGCGAAAGGAGGTCGAGGACTTTAGCCCGAAGCTCCGGATAGGCTTCGTAGCTGATCGTGTTCGGGCCGTTCAGGATCAGCTCCTTCGGCAGCAGCCGCGTCAGCGGAGTCACGTCCTTGCCCTGGCGCAGGCCGTACCCGATCGAAATCTGGTCCGGATTGCACGGAAGCGGGATCATGTCTTCGGTATCGAACACGCCCGACTTGCCGACCTCGCGTCTGATCTGGGTCAGCAGGATCCGATTCTCATTACTGTCGAAATGCTCGTTGCGGCCGGCATCCTGCACCGGCTGAAAAGTGACGCCGCGGACGCAGCTCCATTCAAGCGCGTGGCGGATGATGTCTGCCACCTCATGGTCATTCACGCGGCGCTTCACGACCGCGACCAGTGTCGTCGACAGTCCGACTGCCTCCAGCGCTTCCAGCGCATTTTGACGGATGCGGCTCAGGTTCGCCCCGCGCAGGTTCATCAGCGCATCGTCGTTCAGGGAATCGAACTGCAAATAGACTTCCAGCCGTGGCGCATAGCTCGCCAGCCGCTGCACGAAATCCGGGTCCTGCGCGATCCGCACGCCGTTGGTGTTGATCATCACGTGCCGAACCGGCCGCCGCTTCACCGCATCGAGGATCGCGAAGAAGTCCGGATGGATCGTCGGCTCTCCCCCCGACAATTGAACGAGGTCCGGCTCCCCCTCACTCTCCACCAGGACGTCGAGCATCCGCTCGATCTCTGCCAGCGGACGATGGCTCCCATGCACGTCGGTCGCATTGGCGAAGCACACCGGGCAGGCAAGATTGCATGCCTCGTTGATCTCGATAATCGCGAGGCAGCTGTGCTGCTCATGATCCGGGCAAAGCCCGCAGTCGAAGGGGCAGCCCGCCTCGGTGCGAGTCTGGACCGTCAGTGGCCGGTCGCCCGGCTTGATCCACAATTTCTGCTGCCGCCAATATTCGAGATCGTCGCTGATCAAGGTCTTCTGAACGCCGTGGCTTCGGCAGCGCTTCAAATAATAGACCTTGTCGTCCTCGATGATGATCTTCGCCGGGACGAGGTCGAGGCACTTCTCGCAAAGGCTCTGTGTCTGGCCGTAGAAGAGATAGCTCGCCGCCTTGCGCTCGAACGGTTCATGCGGATCGGAGCTCGCCTCCAACGCCACGTCGCCACCAGACAAGTCCATAAGCGATGAGCCCCAGCATCAGCAGATGAAACAGATTCAGCGGACCGACCACCGCCGAATACGGCTTCAGAAATTCCCACAAGAAGCGCTGGAAAGCATAGAAGATAATCATGGCGTGGAAAGCATGGTCGCGAGCCCAGGCCGCGCCCCTCACCCGGGCTCGCAAATAGGCGGTGGTGAAAACCACCATCGCCAGCGATTCGTAGAGTGGAACGGGATGGCGGCCGATGCCCTCGCCGAGATCGACTGCCCACGGCAGGCCGGTCGGCGTCCCATAGGTGTAATCGGGCAGCCCAGCGAAGAAGCAGCCGAGGCGCCCAACCGCGATCCCAACACAAATTGGCAGAACCAGCGCGCCGCCAGTGGACACACGAACTCCGTGCGCGAGCTTCCAAAGCTCGACGGCGACTATGCCTCCGGCCAGAGCGCCTGCGATGCTGTGGGAGGGCGCAAAGATCGCTCCTGCGCTATTGGCAGAGCCGACCAGCCAGGCGCCAGCGACCGCCCCCAGGCCCAGCACGACGAAATAATTTGGACTGGTGACTTTCGAGAGCTGAACCGTCTGCTCCGGCCAACGCTTGAACTGCCAGCGCGCAGCCAGCGCAGCAGCGATCCAGGCGAGAAGATCGAATGCATAATGCGCAACCGGACTCGTTGGGACGACCATCATCCGGCGTGAGACTGACGGCACTCAGGCGGCTTGCAAATAGGCCTCAGGCCAATAGGGCAGTGGGCGATGACTGAATCGACTGTCTTCTTTTGCGGGATCGGTGGCAGCGGCATGCTCCCGCTTGCCTCGATCGTTCGTGCCACCGGAGCCAAGGTCTCGGGCTCGGACCGTTCGCTCGATGCAGGCCGCATCGCCAACAAGTTCGCCTATCTCCGATCGCTCGGGATCGGTCTGTTCCCGCAAGACGGCTCGGGCCTGCAGCCGGGCATGACGCTAGTCACCTCGGCGGCGGTCGAGGAAACCGTGCCCGACGTCGTCCGCGCCCGCGAGCTCGGACTCCAGCACCTGACGCGCCCGCAATTCCTCGCCAAGCTTCTCAACGACGCCCAGCGAAGTGTCGCCGTCGGCGGCACCAGCGGCAAGTCGACCGTCACAGGCATGATCGGCTGGATTCTGCACGCCACGCACCGCCAGCCTACGGTCATGAACGGCGCAGTGATGAAGAACTTCGTCACGCCTTCAGCGCCCTTCGCCAGTGCTCTGGTGGGCGACCCGGAATTATTCGTCAGCGAGGTGGACGAGAGCGACGGCTCGATCTCCCTCTACAAGCCGGAGATCGCGGTAGTCACCAACATCAGCCTCGACCACAAGGAAATGGACGAACTGCGGTCGCTGTT